>NZ_QKRU01000018.1:0-110034 GCF_003234055.1 Pseudomonas sp. 57B-090624 | reverse complement strand
CTTGATCCACCACCAAGCGGGCGGCCTCTAGTTTGAAATCCGAACTGAATGATCTTCTGCTCATGAACACCTCTGTGGGCGAAGCTTAACGCCCTATCGGGGTGTCCAGAATCATTAGGCCACTTCAAACGGGGTTCCTATTCAGGGGAGGCTAAAGGCTGCTCGCCTCCGAATCGAGGATGTACTTGAATCTGCTCGAGAGAAGCAGGGACTGGAGCGGCTGGATCAGATCAAATTCGCCATCATCGAGAAGAACGGGAAGATTTCCGTTATTCCGAAAGATTGATCATTCCCAGGTGTTTGTGAGCGCACCAAGCGCCTTGCACAGGGGGCATACGCGAAAGCCGGTAAACGATGAAGGGCTTGTATGGGGCGTCCAGGTAACTATATTTGACGACGCCTATTCATTCGTCGGCCACGGTGATGAACGTCTGGAAAGTTACCTATGACCTTCAGGGCCTTGTGCGTGAAGCGCAGCTATCCGCCCTGAATGTTCCAAGCACAGAAGCGATTGCGTTCGCGGTCTACTCGGATGCTTTCCCAGGAAAACCTCCTCCTGATGAGGCAGGCTCTATTGACGATTGGCTTTTCTGCGCCGGCATCGTTGTACTCAGCGTGACCCTTCTGCAGTGAGTACTACCATTCAGGACTGGCCTTTCAGGTGTATCCGCGCCGTGTCACTTCGTTTCCCAAGGCATGGCGATTCCGTTCTTGGCTCTGACGAGGTAGGCCTGCGCCACTGCTTTGGGGTCAGATCGTGTGACTAACGCGCGCTCCACAATGTGGTTGTGTATCTCGTCTGAATGCATGTCAGGACGCCACCACGCAATCTGCCGAACCAGTCCCTGGAGCTCTTCAGTGAGATCGTTGCCGGAGTCGCACTCACCAGTCACGCACCGACACCTCGTCGGGCGATAGCCACAGCAAACTCTTCATTCAGTGACTTGCTGAGCTTTTTGATGGCCGGCGCAGAGCTGAGCTGCACCGTGGGTAGACTTGGCAGGGTCACCACATCGCGGTTGGCCTTGTTGAGGAACTGCAGCGTTACAGTGCCATCCGCCATCCGAGACGCTTCACACGCGTAGGCGGGCATGTAGATCTCAAACAGTCTACTGATATCGCCAGTAGTGAGGGTCATCCGAAGCTCCATCCCTTTCGAGCCAGTAAGATGGCGTCAGAATAGCGAAGCGAATTCTTGAACGAAAAGCCCTTCGGCTATTTTCTGATCAATGGCCCTTCTGGGTGATCAACCTGGCCTCATGACGAATCGGGTGACACCGGACAGCTGCTCCACGACCTGGCCATGAAGCGTGGGGCTGCGGAGCGGCGTGATGATCACGCGCTTAGATGGGAGCTGACCTTTGCAATGAATCTCATAGAGATGGCCGGCTTGGAAGATGGAAACTTCCGTCAGCTCCACCGCGGAAGGGCTGCTCTGGCTGTCGAAGCTAACATAGGCAAGTCCTCTGTAGAAAAGAACCGATTCCATAGCCAGTACCTCAATAAAACACGGATTTGACGGCAAATTGGATAGAGAGCGACTAGGCGTTCTAGTGCGCGCGCCGGATCGCCCAGAGACCACACCATAACGGCTATTTAATCAGCCCCCGGGTTTTTCTTCGTGTCCCGAATCGGGCAAGGCGACGTTTCACATCCATCCTCCTTCCCTAGACGAACGTACCTTTCTCGTAGTTCTTTCAATTCGCTAGCGGTACGGTCGTCCAAGGCCATTAGTTCAGCTTGAGCCCCTTTTGTTGCGCGTAGCAGCTCATCGAGTTTGATATGAAGCTCGTCAGTGTCGCGATTCTGCGTATTTTGCAGCAGGAAAACCATTAGGAACGTAATAATTGTTGTGCTCGTATTAACGATGAGCTGCCAAGTGTCGTTGAAATAAAAAAAGGGTCCCGTAATGCCCCATAAGGCGATTCCTCCTAACGCCAACCCAAAGGTCCTAGGGCTACCGCTACGTTCTGCTAACCACCTCGCCGCAGTTTCAAAGTTGCGCATAATATTCTCTCTTATTAGCGGGCCCTTTTAAGCGAACCATTCTCTCTGATCGCCGTCAAAGTGATGCCGTCTTTAGGTTGTACGGAGTCTGAGCTTGCCTCAACGCTACGCTCTCGCTTATAGCTGAGCAGGAAGACTCAAATAGGTAGACAGGGCAAACGAGCAGGAAATTCCGCATTTAACCAAGTCCCGCTGGAGGCGCATAATGGACTGGAAAATTCTATACCGTGGTGTAGACGGCGCTGAGCGAGCTGTCAGCGTAAAGTGCAACCAGCTGCCAAATCTTAAAAAGGCCGCCCTTCACCTCGTTTACCATGCCTATGGAGAACGCCCGCCTAAGCCTCTGGGAAACCTATCAGCGTCCGCTTGGCTAAGGGCCTGTCAACTGGAGATTATTGATATCGTGCTAGTTGATAACTCTGTAGTGCCACAGAGCATCACCTTCTCTAAGCCAAAAGCATACTATAAGCGCGACCGCGATAATACGGAGGTCTAGTTTACTGTCAAAAACTTGGAGCCAAGCAGTGTCCGACATAGGCTTTAGAAATGACACTAAGCTATACTTTATTGATTCGCTCCAAGGAATGCTGGGTACATGACCACTGCCAACCATCCACCACGTCACTTAGAAAATCTGCGTCAACTCTCTGTAGGTCTACTGTGTGCTGGCTTTTTGGTGGTCGTGATTACACAGTTTGTTCAACTTTGGCACGCTTACAAAAACTATGTTCGCGAGGCTGAATACAATGTTTCCAACCTAACTAATGCCCTTGAAGGCATGGTGCAGGATACGGTTAGGCAAGCTGATGTGGTATTACTCGGAGTTGTAGATCGTGCTGAATGGGGGGATTTCAATATCGCGGATTCCTCCCAGATCAAGCGACTGCTGCGCCGTCAAATATCTAGCCTGCCACAGGTCCACGGCATATTCATTTATGACCAGGCCGGGAATTGGGTCGTAACCGATAAGGAATCGATTCCGCCCAATGCGAACAATTCAGATCGTGATTATTTTGTTTATCATCAAACACACGATGATCGCCGTGTGAGAGTGGGCAGCGCGATAATTAGCCGCTCAACCGGAGATTTGGTAATTCCTGTCTCTCGCCGGATAAACAACCCGGATGGCACATTTGCTGGCGTGGCTTTAATCACTCTGAAAGTCGATTATTTCACGAAATATTTTCAGCGATTCAGCATAGGTGACGATGGAAACATCACCCTGGCCTATAACGACGGCACTATCATGGCTCGACGCCCCGAAGTGGCCGGCGCAATCGGTTCAAGCATTTATAACGGGGTGATCTTTTCCCAGCTGTTACCGAAAGGCCCTATGGGGACTGCGCTGTTCAAATCGACCGTGGATGGGGTTGAGCGCGTTTACAGCTATAACGCCTTTCCCGAGTTGCCTATCGTGGCCATCGCGGGCGTGGACCTCAAGACGATCCTTCGCCCTTGGTGGGCGCAAGTCATCGCGAGCTCCATCGTGAGTGCTGCCATTTTCATGGGGCTCTTGGTTTTCTTCGCGGCTCTCAGGCGGGAAATCAATCGGAGCCTCGCTGTGGAGTTGGAGCTGGAACGTGTATCGCTCCAAGACCCTTTGACTGGGCTCTCCAATCGTCGGAACTTTAATCAGACCCTTCGACAGGAAATGAATAGAGTTGCTCGCAGCAATCAGCCGCTGGCTTTGTTGATGCTTGATATCGACTATTTCAAACGGTTCAACGATGAA
Organism: Pseudomonas sp. 57B-090624; assembly: GCF_003234055.1. Lineage (NCBI taxonomy): Bacteria > Pseudomonadati > Pseudomonadota > Gammaproteobacteria > Pseudomonadales > Pseudomonadaceae > Pseudomonas > Pseudomonas sp. 57B-090624. The sequence continues at coordinate 106,295 of NZ_QKRU01000018.1, read as the reverse complement.
TATGGTCATGTCGAGGGCGACCGTTGCATTCAGGCCATTGCGAGGGCGTTAGCAGAGTCGGCACGGCGTCAGGAGGACTTGGCAGCTCGGTACGGTGGAGAAGAGCTGGTGATGCTGTTACCCGGGTGCGGGCCTGCTGAGGCTGAGCAGGTGGCGGAGAGAGTTAGGGAGCGCATCTGGAACCTGGAAATAGCACACCGAGGTAATCCAGCCGGACGTGTTACGGTCAGTGTTGGATTCCACACCGTGGACGCTCAGAGCATCCAGGGTGAAGATGAAGCAGGCTTCATCCAGAAGGCAGACGGGGCACTTTATCGCGCGAAGAATGGCGGGAGAAACCAGGTTTCGGGATACCAGGAATAGAAAAACGCCATATACAAGTGCATGAGCATGGGGTCGTCGCTCTCGGAACACTGATCAAAATGGCCCCCCCTGCCGTTACTTGGCCATGAAGGTGAAGGGCACCGTTCAAGATCCGCATCCCATTGATACATCACGCCAGCAGGCAGTTCTCAAGCAAGAGCCCCTGCGTAAGCTCCGAAGGGGCTTAGTGTCGGCCCCTTGATGTTACTTGCCCACACCTGTTTTCGATCGAATCTCCTCTGTTTCCTTTTCCATTTTCTTGACTGATGTGGGCGTGATCACTTTGTCCACTGTCTCGGTCGCAGGATCGGGGATTTCTAGTTTGCCGGCCCCTTTCTTCGACCCCTGTTGAGTTTCCTGCGAGCTTTCGGGAACGGGAGTTTTATCGTGGTCTGGGTTGTTCATGATTTTCTCCTCAATGCTATGCAAGCTTCAATGGACGTTGGGCTCTGCCGATACTTGGGCGACGAAGGTCAACCTTTGCTCTCGCGGGGATCAGACTTCCGCGGATAGGTCCGCTCTTCTTCGAGGGTGCCATCGGCCCGGTGGATCTTCACCGATGCTTCCTTTCCAGCGAAGTGCATCGGTATCAGCAAAAGCATCTCGTCTTTGGTAGCTGCCTTCTTGAGTGACTTCGTGCTGCCTTCCTCATGCAGAACCCATTCGTTGTCTTTGGGTACTAAGTGATAATTTTTCATCAGCCAACCCTCTTTTTGAGACCGATGCGATCGCGCATCTCTTTGGTAATGACTTGCTTCGTTTTCGGGTAGCCCGCCCAGGGATCGTCGCTCCCCAGTTCGGTCAGTCGCTCGTGCAGGTTGTGGATGTTCCAGGCGTTCGCACCTTTGAGCTCTGCGACTTCCTCTCGGAAGATCGGAACTGATACGGGTAAGCCTTCACGGGTGCGCGCCGAGAAGGCGCCGATAGTCGTGGCACCCTGGCTATTGCGTAGATAGTCGATGAAGATCCGGCCGATCCGGTTCTTGGGGCCGGAAACAGCAGAGAAGCGATCCGGCAGTAGCTTGGCCATGTGCTTGACGATAGCGTGGCTGAACTCTTTCACCTCGTCCCAACTGGCCTTTGGCGTCAGCGGCACCACTATGTGGATACCCTTGCCGCCACTGGTTTTCAGGTAAGAGGCCAGACCCAGCTCATCCAGAATGGTGAGAGTCAGTTGGGTCGCCTCAACCATGCGTTTCCAGGGCAGCGCAGGATCGGGGTCTAGGTCCAGCACAAAGCGGTTCGGTCGCTCGAGATCTGCAGACGTTGCGTTCCAGGTGTGAAACTCGACCGTGCTCATCTGCACGGCGCCCACCAGCGCTTCGACTCGATTGATCAGCATCACTGGTTGCCCCGAGTACTCCTTGCCCATGGTCTCGATTCCGGGAATAGCCAGGCGCTCGGCGTTTTTCTGGAAGAACAGCTCGCCAGCGATTCCCTCAGGGGCCCGAACCAGCGCAACGGGGCGATCTTTCAGATGGGGTTGTGTGAGCATCCATTGCGACACCCACGCGTAGTATTCGGCGAGCTGCATCTTCGTCGATCCGCTGGTGGCATCGATGACGCGCTCTGGGTGAGTAATACGAATCTGCTTTGCAGAAGGTGAAGGCTCTTCCACGACACTTTTCTTCGCCCGTGGCTTCTTGGGAACAGGCTTCTCAACCTCAGCAGCTGGCTTTGCGCGCTCTTCAGTGATTGCCTTGGCGAGTTTGTCGTTACGCAACCCATGGAACACCGCGTGGCGAACGATTCCGTCCTTGGTGATCTCCGCGTACGCGACCTCCGCAAGTAGCTCCGGCTTGAGCCAATGGACGCCTTTTGCTTCGAAGCCGGTCGGCGGGTTCACCAATGCCGTCTTTTTGGTTTCCAGCGAGGTGAGCTGCGAGAAGATTGAGCGCAGCGTTGATTCGTTGAATCCGGTACCGACCTTCCCGGCAAACCTAAGCTCGCCACTGTCAGCGTCGTGCAAACCGAGCAACAACGCGCCGAACGCGCTTCGCGATCCCTTCGGTTCGGTATACCCCACGACTACGAATTCCTGACGGTGCTTACACTTGAGCTTGATCCAGGTACTGCTTCGCCGAGAAACATACGGGCTTCCGGCCAGCTTCCCGATAAGGCCTTCGAGGTGCATCTGGCAGGCGCTGTTGAGCATCGTTTCAGCTGACTCAGCGAAGTCCTCGGAGTAGCGAAGAACCTCATCCTCACTGCGCTCCATGACCTGCGCCAGGGCAGAGCGACGTTGCTCCAAGGGGACGTCTCGTAGATCCATGCCATTGAGGTACGGCATGTCGAAGGCATAGAAAACGATGTTGCCGCTACTGCCCGAATCGAAGGCATTTTGGAGTGCCTGGAAATCAGGCACACCGTCTTCGTTCGCGACGATGACCTCGCCATCCAGCCAGGCCGATTCCAAACCGAGACTGGCAAGTGCCTCGGCCTGGCGGGGCATCTTGGACGTCCAATCATGCCCATTGCGGGTGAACAGCTTGACGGCCCCGTCATCGATCCGAGCCATGATCCGGTAGCCGTCGAACTTGATCTCATAGAGCCAATCGCCTTCCGGTACTGATTCAACCAACGTGGCCAGCTGGGGCTTGAGGGTTTCCGGTAGCGGAGCTGTGCGGGCGCCTTTCAGGGTGACGCTCTTCTTTTTCGTCGTCCTGCTCGACACAGTCTTGGCGGGTTTTGGTTCGGCCACCTTGCCGCCGCGCTTCTTCGGCACGATGGTACGGTCGCTCAACACGCTGTCGGGGAGGGCTTTTACGATGTCATAGTCGGAAGCAGGCCGCGCTGCCGCATCGTTGGACTTGATAAGAAACCACTGCTCCTGCTTCCCCTCGATATGGGTGCGAACGAGGTTCCAGGTACCGCTTAGCTTTTCGCCTTCGAGTTCGAACTTGAGCTTCCCTTTTCGGTATCCCTCGGCTGGATCTCCAATCGGGATCCACACCCCTCTATCCCAGACGATGACATCGCCAGCTCCGTAGTGGCCTTCGGGAATGTTGCCTTCGAAGGTGGCGTAGTCGAGCGGGTGGTCTTCCACATGAACTGCAAGCCTTCGCGACTTCGGATCGAGGCTCGGCCCCTTTGGGACTGCCCAGCTCTTGAGCGTGCCATCCAACTCCAAGCGGAAGTCGTAATGAAGGCGGGTTGCATCGTGCTTCTGGATGCAAAACTGCAGGGCATGGGCAGCAGGCGAGCGACGTTTCCTCGCATTTGAATTTCCCGATGGCTCGGGCGTAGCTGTGAAGTCGCGCTTACGGTTGTACTCGTCCAATCGCTTGGTCATGAGCAGGCTCGTACAGGTAGCCAGGAGCGGCGCATGCGCCGCGTGGATAGGGCTAGCTGTTATCCGCCGCCCTTAGAAGAGGACGAGGTATGGATCCCGTTCGTTCCAGGGTGAAGACAAACGGCTTCTTCTAGCCGGCAGCAGCCTGTCTCGAAGCGTTTTGGCCAGCAATTGGAAAACGGAAGCGCGCTGGGGAACATACAAGGCTCTTGATCGTAACGACCTGCTGATGGAGGCTGAAGCAATAGACCAAGGAGCGGCTCAACCATGCAGACATACTTCATAGACGCACTGCTTCCTGCCGAATTCGATGAGTTCGTCAACTATCTGGACGAGCATCTACAGGAGAACGGATCGCCTGAGGTTGGATATTTCCAACCGCTCTCCCGTGATGCTGGCTCGTTTCCTGAAGAGCGCAAAGCTGCGTTCCGTGCCGGGCTGGAGATAGCGGTGGGTGAGCCAGGCTGGCGCCGGGCGTGGGTGGCGCGAGGGGTGGAAGGGCAGATACTCGGGCACATCGACCTCCGAGCCCACGCAGAGCGCTACACGGCACACCGCTGCCTGCTCGGAATGGGTGTACATCGCTCCCTGCGCCGCCAAGGCCTGGGGGCTGCCCTGATCGAACACGCAAGGCTCTGGGCAGAGTCCTCGGGGCTTGAGTGGATTGATCTACAGGTCCTCAGTAACAACCAGGCCGCTCGTGCTCTCTACGAACAGGCCGGATTCCTCCAGATAGGGGAGGTGCCGAACATGTTCAAGATCGACGGGCGAGTGTTTTCGTACACCACGATGACGAGACGTTGCTTGAATCAGTAGCACTTTCTTTTACCACATGCAGCGTAGGACGGTTTTTGGCCGACACCGTAATAGGACGGCAGCTATCGGCCAAAAGCGGACGATCGCTCAGGATTTAGCCTGCATCAATTGAAACCTTTTGGTGCCTACAAAACCCGGTTCGTTTCAGATCACTGATACCTTCTGGCCTCTGGGAGAGATCAGCTTTGCAGCTCTATCTCAGCTTGGGACTGCTCGTGGTGCCAGCGCTGCCAGAATGCCTGCTCGTTCTTATGAGTGACCGCGCAGACCCGTCTAGGTCGTATCAAGTGGATATCACTAAGTTCACTGGAGAACACATAGCGATCTGCGTGCTCAATGATGATCCTCCTCATCAGATGAGCTGTCGCTACGTCTACCTTGCTACCCCGCAATACGGGCCGGCTGCCGATACAGGTGTAGAGGAGGTGCTTCGGGCTTAGAGGGAGCAAAATGATCCCACCCCTATTGCCCCATCCCCCATTGAAGTCGTATCTCCCTGAATCATGAAGATTTAGGCGGATGAGTGGATCATCAGATGTGGGCCAAGACATACCCACAGGGGCATGCAAGATCGTCCAGTTCTCAATCGGCAGACGACTTAGAGTTGTCGAAAGGGAGTGCCTCATCTGCCAAATCCAGAGCTGCCTCCCAATAACAGTCTCTGCCCTTATTTGCCCACCACCCTCTGGCAGCCCCTCGATGGATACTTTGAAGATCGAACGCGCGTCATTGTGGGCATCATCAGCTAGACGCGGTATCGACTCCCCTCGCGCGACTGTGTTCTCCAGCTCCTGTATGGAGCGCTGCAGGGTCGTATCAATTAACTCCTGTAGCGTTTCGTTCTGACGGACAATGAACCGCCTGAGTTGGGCTGGTGTACGAAGATCCAATGCTCCTGCGAAACGCACCAACCTCCTCCAATGCTCTGGCTCCAATCGCTCCTCGTGAACAACCCGCCGGATCGCCTCTTCCGCAGGGCTCTCAAACTCACTGTCGAGCCAGCGTTCAAACTCATCCGTCTCCTCTTGCCCAACAAGGTAGGTATAGAGGTGCTGGTGGTAAGCGATTCCCTTCAAGGATTGCCTCTTCCACAGGGGGACTTTCTCGTTTGGAACCAACAGACGGTAGGTAGGAATCAGTGCTTCATGCGACCACTGCTTCAGGTACAGCTTGGGAACGTAGTGGTTGTCTTTGCGCAATTGGTGCATAGCCAAGCCTTGTCAGTTGGAGAATCAGACACCCCGGAACCCTAGCTCAGCTGCTGAAGCGTCTCGCGTAGCTTAATCGGTGAGATCAAACGACGGCATTGATAATCACTGAGGTAGGATTGTCCGCAAGCACTCGCAAACGCTCAACGATAAGCACCATCCCAAGGAGGGAACCATGCCCGAACAAACGCGTCATCTATCGCTGTTCGAGGAGGACTACCTCTTACGGGAACTTGGGCCAGTTGCTCATGTACCTCAAGTCGCTCTTACCGAATTGGTCGCAAATGCTTGGGACGCGGGGGCGAGCAAGGTCGAGCTATTCCTCCCCTCCGAGCTCGGCGGAACGCTCACTATTCTTGACGACGGTCATGGCATGACCCCGGAGCAGTTCAGCAATCGCTGGATGATGCTCCGGTACAACAGGCTGAAGCATCAAAGCTGGAAAGTAGAATTCCCGAAAGGCAGGAGTGCAAAGATTCGGAAAGCCTATGGCCGCAATGGTGTCGGGCGCCATGGTCTTCTTTGCTTCGGTGATGAGTATCTTGTCGAAACCTGGCGCGACGGAACACTAAGCAAATTCGTTGTAGGCACTGAATCTGGCCCAAGCCCGTTTGTCGTTCGATCAGAGGAGTTCGGTAAACAAGAGGGCTCTGGTACCAAGCTCCGCGTGACAGTTGTTCGCAAGCTTCCTGATGCAGCGGAAATCTCGACTGTCCTAGCGGCACGCTTCATCCATGACCCCAGCTTCCAGATTCGCGTGAACGGCACCCCGCTGACACTTGCCAAGCTTGAAAAATACGCGAAGGAGCAGACCATTTCTTTGAGTGAGGGTCGATCTGCGCGGGTGATTGTCATTGACTCAACACAGCAGAACCACTCGTCTATCCATCAAGGTGTAGCATTTTGGGTAGACCACCGCCTTGTAGGAAATCCATCTTGGGCGATTGGCCAAGTTGCGAACTTCGATGGTCGCACTCGATTTGCTAAGCGGTACAAGGTCATCGTAGACACCCATGGCTTTGATGACCATGTCCATGCAGATTGGACAGGGTTTAAGGCGACGCCAGCGGTGGATGAGCTTTTCAAGGCCGCCTCACTACACATCACTCAGGTCGCCGATGAGCTCGCCGCAGAGGTGGTTGAAGCAACATCGGAAGACGCTCTTGTTCAGAATCGCTCTGAACTTAAAACCCTTGGGCAAGGTGCGCAACTTGAGGTGACCGAATTTACGAAGGCGGTTGCTCAAGCCCACCCGTTGATCTCCCCTGATTTCCTGGCGACGGCGGTCAAAGCCGTAATCAATCTGGAGAAATCCAAAAGCGGTGCGGCGCTCCTTCAAAAACTTGCCAAGCTATCAGCGACAGACGTGGAGGGACTTGATTCCCTGCTGGCCGATTGGTCGGTCAAAGACGCTCTGCGTGTCCTGGACGAAATTGATGACAGGCTCAGCGTCATTGAGGTCATTGCAAGGCTCGCTGATGACCCCGATACCGATGAGCTCCATACCCTTCATCCGTTGATCCTGAGATCTCGATGGCTCTTCGGCCCAGAATTCGAGTCGATGGAATACTGCTCGAACATGACCCTACGGAGCGTAGCTAAGCAACTTTGGGGTAACACAGGCGCTTCATTTATCAACGAGAAGAAGCGGCCTGATGTCGTTGTTCTTCCAGATCAAAGCACCGTCCAACTGGTCGGCATTGAGGGGTTTCAAACTCAAGATCCAACTGTCGCTCAGATGCAAAATATCTTGCTGATTGAGCTCAAAAAGGGCGGTTTCAAAATCAATCGTAAGGAGGTGAATCAGGCTGACGGATACGTTCAAGACATTGCGAACTCAGGCTTTGTACACGGCGCGCCGTATGTGACCGCTTGGGTAGTGGGTCAATCCATTGCGCCTGGTGTGGGGACGGACAAAAAAGTCGGCGACGAGACTCGCTATTATGGCCAAGTCAGAGCTACAACATACGGAGCGTTGGTAAGCACCGCCAATCTCAGACTGATGCGATTGCGTAAGACTTTGGAGAATCGCTACGACAACCTCCAAACCGACGCGCTTCTCGCCAAAGTACTGTCAGTGCAGGAGCAGGCAGATCTCGATCTAGGCGAGGCGGTAAACGCCAAAACTAAAATATGTGGAAGTTCATAGTGTATTCAGTGACGGCGAGGGGAGCTTTTGATGCATCCTCTCACCGCTGAAGAGCATACGCATGCCGTCACCCCTTCCTTGTGACCAATACAGACGTTATTCAACACCTGAACCGGCACTTAAGACTGTCCGCTTTTGGCCGAAAGAAGCCCTTCATAATCAGTAGCTGCAGCTCCTGCCAGAACCGGCCAAGAAGCCTCCCCACTTAACCACGAACCCCGATTACTTCCTCCCAGCGCGTTGTATATCGCGGGCTCAGCATGTCCCGCCGCATCGCCCAAACCGGCGCAGCCGGCACCCGCCCAATATGTACCGTGCCGCGCCCCTCACGCTGGTTGATCTGGTCCACCACCTCCATCAGCCGTTCCGCCCCACGGCGTTGCGTGGGCGCGAACAGGTCCGGCGTCACCTCGCCGGGCTGGCACAGATCCATCAGCAGGATGGAGCATTTGGAGAAGCGGTAGCCGGGTCGATAGATCTCACCGAGCCCGCGTTGCGCGAGCGCGAGGATCTCCCGCGTGTCGTTGGTGGGCGCGGGCAACGCCAGGGTAATAGCCTCACAGAATCGCGGCCCTTCTCTTTCGGCGAGTTGCGTCTGCAGGCCTACCTGGATGGTCTGGCACAGCGAGCCCTGGCTGCGCAGCTTCTCGGCGGCGCGGCTCACATAGGCGGCCAGCGCTTCGCGGATGGGTGCCAGCTCGGTTTGCCGCACGCCGAACATCTTGCTGCTGCAGATGGCCTCCTTCGGCGGTGGGCCTTGATTGAAACCTATGCAGCTCACGCCGAGCAGTTCGCGCGCGGTGCGCTCCATGGTGACGCCGAAAGTCTTGCGCAGGGTGCCGATGTCGAAGTTCGCCAGCTCCCACGCGCTGTTGATGCGCAGCGCGGCCAGCTTCACCGCCGAGCGGTGGCCAATGCCCCATACCTCGCTGATGGGGGCCAGGCGCAGCAGCCGCTCCTGGCGGGCCGGGTCGGTGAGGTCGAGCACACCGCCAGTGGCCTTCCACTTCTTCGCCGCCCAATTGGCGAGCTTGGCCAGGGTCTTGGTGGTGCTGATGCCGATGCCCACGGGCATGCCGATCTCGCGCGCCAGGCGTTGGCGGATGGCGCGGCCATGCGCCTCGAGGTCGGTGATGCCGGCCATGTCACCCCAGGCTTCGTCTATGGAATAGACCTCGATGCCGGGCAGCATCTCGGCCATCACCCGCATCACCCGGTTGCTGATGTCGGCGTACAGCGTGTAGTTGCTCGAGCGCGCCACCACGCCGCTGCGGCGCATCTGCTCACGCACCTGGTAGAACGGTGCGCCCATGGCGATGCCCAGCTCCTTGGCCTCTGCGGAACGGGCGATAACGCAGCCGTCGTTGTTGGAAAGCACCACCACCGGCCGGCGCTTGAGCTCCGGCTGGCCGATGCGTTCGCAGCTGCAGTAGAAGGAATTGCAGTCGATGAGGGCGAAGATCCGCTGGCCGCTCATGGCGCGACGTGGCTGACCACCCAGGTCACCACGCCCCAGATCTCGATGGGCTCGTCGCCGTCGAGCTGAATGTCATGGACGTGCGTCTCGGCGGCGCGCAGCCAGCGGCCGCCGAACATGTCCTTCACCACCAGGCGCACCCGGTAGCCCTCCCCGCCCAGGTCCACCACCACAAGCCGGTCATCTACATGGCTAGCCGCGCGGTTGACGATGAGGCGGTCGCCCTGAAACACGCCGAAGCCCTCCAGCGAGCTATCCAGCACCCGCACGCCCCAGATGTGCGGCGCGCCCAGGCCAGTGAGACGGTCGAGGGAAAGGCCCTCTTCCTTCTCATCTTCTGCTGGGGATTGAAAGCCGGTGATCCGTAGATCAGCGGCTTCGGCTAGCAGGCGTTCCCGCAGGCGCTGGCCCCGGGCAAGGATCGAAAGCGACATCTCACACACTCGCGAGTACTGGATATAGATACAGTATTTTTCAGGTTCTCTTATCGGTCAATCCGTCAGCCGACGGGAGGAAGGCCGTGAGTCTGTCCTACGCTGAAACCTGACACCCGAAACCGGAGGCGTGTATGTGCGGCGGCGTTGAAGCCAGAGAGGCGGAAAAGGTGTGGAAGATCTACTTCCCCAACCCCAAGGCGGCGATCCCGGTGCAGCTCGACGGCGGCAGCCAGATCGACTGGATCGGCTGGGGCCGCCGCGAAGGCCAGCCCGGCACCGGCCCCCAGGGCGGCTGGGCCAGGCTCAGCACCGTGCAGGCCGGCGGCTGGGCGAAGTACCAGCCCCGCCGCGCCTTCGGCCTGGTGCAGCGATTCATGGAGAAGGAAGGGCAGAAGGGCGAGAAGAACCGGCCGTCACACTGGTTCGATGTGCCTGAGGGCCAGGCACTGGAATGCCTGGTGATTGGCGAGGGAGAGGATCGGCGGGTGTATGTGGTCACCACCGACCCGCCCGAGGAGTTTGCCTGGATTCATGATCGGTGGCCGGTGCTGACGGAACGGTAGTGGAGCAAAGCAAGAAGTCTGGGATGAACAGTTAGAGAGGGAGATTCACATGGGCGACTTATCAGCGCGGGCTCAGCACTTTCACAGCATGTACGCCTTCGACAACAACATGAGCTCCAAGCTCATGGTTGAGGTGGAGGGAAAGATTCGCTCTTCTGAGCACACGTATGGGAGCGGCACACTGGTGCACGTGGAAGACATGCTGCTACACCAGCTGGATGTGTGGTGGGGATATGCGGAGATACCGGCGAACGCAAAGATTGTGCTCTACGGCAACTGGAGTCCCTGCAAGCATTGCATCAGCGACACCATTCCGCGCGCGTTTGCAAAGATGAAGATCGAGGAAAAGAACCTCAGACTGCGCTTCAGGTTCAACCACTACTACACCCAGGAAAACTGGCAGCGGGCCGGCAAGCAGATTAGACAGGAAGGTGGTGGGCGCTTCTTCTGGGCGAACGCAGAGGAAGCAGACAACGCATATCTACAGCTGGCAGCTCCGTACGGAAAATTCGCCACCAAGAATATCTCCACCGCCGAGGCGGTAATGAGCAGCACCAGCCCACGCGTAGCCTTCATACAAGGGCTGAACAGGAGCAGGTCGATCACGACGTGGAGTGAGGTCTGGCGCAACAAGATATTCTGATTGCGCCTTAACGTAGGCTGGCATGCCACTCTGAATGACTGCTTTCGGCCAAGAGCGCACATCTAGAATGAGCACTGAAGCTGACCCTTTAACCGATTTCTCTGTTTGAGTTTGGATTGCGCTATGAAAGTCGGAGATTTCAAGTATTTATGGGATGGAAGCGAGCCCGGATGGGGGCTGAAAAAAATTATGCGAGACAGCTGGCGACTAGTATTCTCTTTTTCATCAGAAGGACCTGATGCAAGGCAAATTGCTCTTCTTCGTCAACTTATTCCCGAGCTGATGCATTCGCCTTTATCGACGGTTTACAAGCAGCTTAAAGGTACGCGTTGTTTTCGAACCTGCGAAGACTACGGCAGCATCGACGGCTATAGGCTTCAAAGCCAAGCCGATGCTTTAGGACTCAAGGTTTCGTCGGAAGTGACAAGAAACGTAACGTATCTGCCGATCCGTAATGAATCAGGTGTCACGTGTATTGAAGATGAAGCATTGGCTAAAGCGGTAGCCTTGAAGATGATTGAGGCTGGCGTGCCGGTTTTTGAAATCTATGTCGATTGATTGAAACGTAAAGCGGACAAGGTTGGACAGCACTGCCCGGTTACGTTTTACGGCCGCCTCTGGCCTGGGGTAGACGGTTGAGATGGAAGCGCTGTAGACAGATACCTTCGGAATACGCTTACGCCCACGTCATATAATGGATTTAGAGCCAATCTGCTTTTGAAGCTCGGCTCAAATATCATCAGATATGGGACGCTAGTTTTAAAGGGTGCCGGGAGTCGCTGCCTGATAGGTCGCATCTTGAGCACAGATGAAGATTAAATTACAAAAAAAATCGAGGATGGGTATCCAATCATTTCTGGTTATCACTTGTCTTGCACGAATCAGAAAACCACCTCTAGACAAAGAGAAGAGGTCTCTAAGAGGCAGCGTTGTACTGAGCGGCAATCCTCCAAAACGTAATATGATTTGAAAAAGACACCTTCCAACCCTACCATTCGCGTCCCTGAACGGATGACAAAACCAAATCGTGACGATGGCAACGACTGCTGAAAATAGACTAGGCAATCCTGAACGGTTTCGATTTAGATAAATATGCAAGCCTATTAATCTTTCCGCAATTCTTGACGGGTGTGTAAACACCCATTGCTTATTCCCCCTGTCAGGCTGACACCTAAGCCCTCCCGTACGAATCAAGCACTCCTCACCTAGTAGATGACTGGCCAGCGACTCGAGTTCGCAAATGAACTCTGACGAGAGCGATGTATATGGGAAGCTGTAAGAAACAATACCTTTCTGTAAAACACGTCGCTCACTCTCGGTCCTTACTCCATCAATTCTGACGTGCTCTCCCTGGTCCATGAAATAATCAGAAAGCTCATGAGAAAGTAGAATTGAATTGGGGCTCATACGCTCGATATTACCCAAATTGAACGCAGCAACATCCTGGTAGAACCAGTTTCCTAGCTCTCCTGAAATATTTTTCAGTGATGCTTCAGCTTTCTCAATTTTTTGCTTAGTAAAAACTGGTAAGTCTGCGTAGTTCGGATATGCAAATTCTGTAACGTAGTATTGGGTCGGCTTTATAGGCATAGTTGTCTCGGCACAGGAAATGAGCCGTAGGAACTACGGCCCATTGGGCGCTAGTCTGCTATGAAGACCTCTTTGAAATGGCCATTCTCCATATATATAAGGCTTGCACCAGACTCAAAAGTAAACAATGAGATACCATCGTGCTTCATGCTGATCTCTTTTGTGCAGTTGTCGGTCGCAGGTCCTGCACCTTTACTACAAGCAGTCTTATAGGAGCCCGGCTTTAAGGTCTCAATGCCTACAGACAGTAAATCATCGCCAGCCTTAAGGGTTTGATCTTGGCCATTTGCCCCGCTCAGAGTGACCACCAACTTGTACTTTTGGGTGGATGGGTCTTCTAGCTTTAGAGATGCGTAATCAATTTTGCCGTCTCCGTCGAAATCGCCTACGGCTTTCGTATAACCCGTGCCGGTAGTGTCATTGGCGCGGAGACCTGCATTGGCGCCCTTCGACAGCATTTCAGATGGTATATCTAAAAGTTCACTGCTTGCGTTGACGCAGCCTGCAGATAGAGCGGAAAGAAGGACGAGTCTTTTAATCATGGTTGCATTTCCCATATGGCCGCCTTTAGTTTGGGTCATATTCAACATGGATGTGATTGTTCGAACTGTTTGAGAAAGTCTCGTAAATAATGTCGTAATCCGGGCCAACCGCATTCCTCAGCTGCTCTACCAAGTCTTGCGCGAGGTCGGCGCTTATGTTGTTGGCTCTAAGATCAATCGCCTCATTTGCGTAATGCAGTGAATTCGCACCATGTGTAGAATCATTTCCCGATGTGATTACAGGAGTGGGAGCGTTCAGTTCCTTCCAAACCGAAACAATCTCATCAAATATTGATGTGATTTTTTCCGAAAGATTAGTTAGATCTGCACCTGCTTTTACTTCAATGTCAGATCCAGACCCCTCCGCACCAACACTGACACCTCCATTGCCGCCGCCGCTTCCACCGCCGTACCCACCAGCAGCCTCTTCATCTGTCGGGCCAATTACCCATGGATTGGGGTCATCATAGGGGTCGCCTTCAATTTCGATGGGGTCTAAGTCATATTGGTATTGATATTGAGACGCCCCGCCAGCAACCAGCATCATTTCTTCTTCAGTCAGAACTTTCATAGAAACTAACACTCCTTGTGAACTAGTTAAACTACCAAGTGCGGTGTTATCGTTTTATTTGTCTTGTCCTTAAGTCTCCTCCCCTCCATGTGTAAAATCCTGTTGCATAGCTTTATAGTTGCTTCCCTGTGGGCAACGATGATCCTTGTGCAATTTCTCTTTGCAAGAATTTCAGATATCCGAAACTCGTTTTCGATATCTAAGTGACTGGTTGCTTCGTCGAACAAAAGGAAGGAAGGAGTTCGAATTAGTGATCGTGCAATTAACAACCTTTGACGTTGACCACCAGATAGTGAGGACCCCATGTCTCCGATTAAGGTGTTATATCCCATCGGCATCTTGATAATTTCACCATGTATGCAAGCTTCTTGCGCAGCAGTCGATATCTCTTCTATAGAATATTGCTCATTGAATAGAGAAATGTTTTCAGCGATGGTTCCAGAAAATAGAGTGTCGTCTTGAAGGATAACTGCCATCCATGAGCGCAACTGCTCTTTCCCTATGGTTGTAACATCCACGCCCCCGATTAAGATCTTCCCGCTATTTGGCTCTAATAGTCCACAGATCAATTTTAGTATCGTGCTTTTTCCAATCCCGGAGCTACCAGTTATTGCGACTGCCTCTCCTGGCTTTATCGTGAAACAGCAGTTCTCAAGAATCCAAGGTTCAGAGGGAGAGTAGCGAAAATATACTGAAGCGAACTCAATTGTCTTGTCTTTGATCTCGCCGAAGAAAGTAGGGTAGTAATGTAATTCCTTTTCAGTATGTACAATGTCTGATATTCGTGCGGCATGTATTTTAAGCAGCTTCAGTTCGACATAGTTGTCCGCAAGGTGAGCAATTTTGGAACCAAACAGCAGGCTAAACATGGATATCGACATAAGCATACCTGCTGTGAGCTCTTGTTGAATAACCAGTGTTGCTCCAATCCACAATAGGACAATTTTTTCTATCCCTTGAATCAGATCGGCAAATGCTTTGAACGCAATGGTCAATCGCGATGCTAAAATATTTCTATTTAAATATGAGGTGACAAGGTTTAAATATGTTGTAGTGACCTGTGCTGTTAGGTTGTTTGCCTTTATTGTTTGCGAAGCACGCACGGCCTCGTAGAATTTCGAGTTCTGCCTTGCTTGTGCGCTAATTAAGTCGATGTTTAGACTTTTGAATTTTGAATATAACGCAAGCCGGACCAGCACATATGCAGAGGTGAAGACAAAAGCTACAGTGGCTAGCTTGGGGCTGTAGATTACCATCGCTGCGAGTGTTACTAGCGACATAAAGCCATCTAGGAAGCTAGTTGTAATCGTTGATGTAATGGCTTGTTGGATATTTTTTAGTGAGCCAAATCTTGAACCGATATCGCCTAGTGATCTTCTTTGAAAATAATCTTCCGGTAGCGACATGAGGTGAGCAAAGACACCCCCAGTCCATGACTGATTTAAAGTGCTTCCCGTCCGGCAAACTAACCAATCACGCAAATAGCTGATGAACGATTGGAATATGATAAGAACGCAGAATGACATCCCAAAAACGAGCAGCAAATCAAGGTCTGCGCTAGAAATAGCCTTGTCAATAACTAACTGCGTGAATAGAGGTGTGATAAAGGAAAACGCCTCGAGTGCTAGTGCTGAAGCAAGAATCCCAACAAGTGCCTCATGAAGTCCATGAACCTTTCCAAGGATATCTCGAACTGCAACTCCAGGGATTTTATTTTTGAGTTGGAATTGGTGCCCAGGGGCTAGTTCTAGCGCTGCACCTGTAAAGAATATACTGAACTCTTCGCGGCTTAAATTAACGACGCCACTTGCCGGGTCGTGTATGCAAAATTTTCCTGCTCTTAATTCCCTTAAAACCACATAGTGGCTATTTTTCCAGTGCAATAGTGCAGGCAGCTTTAGTGAGTCGATCTCATTGTTTTCAATCTTCAGTGGGCGCGCCTGCATACCAAGTTGCATGGCAACTTGGACTATTTCGAGCAATGTTGCACCGCGGCTGGAGCCGCGATGCATAGCTCGAACTTCGCGCAATGAGATTTCATGGCCATAGAAGCTGGCGATCATTGCAATACAAGCAAATCCGCATTCGGATTTTTCTTGTTGCATTATTATTGGAAGCTTCGATCTGCTATCAAAACGCAATTGGGCCATTCTATTGATTCTCTCCCATTGACTGCGATCTCATGCGCCATGCATACAGAGGTTCCAACAACCACTCTAGTAGGCTTCTTTTTTCCAGTAGAATGTCGGCAGAAAACTTCATCCCAGGTCTTAGAGGTATATTGGTCTCGTATACTTTAATTTCTTGGGAATCGATTCGGGCCCTTGCTTTATAATATCCGTCTGGGCTTTCCCGGCTTGTGTCTGGCTTGCTCATCTCTGCCGAGGGTGTTGTGTTTTGCGCAATGGCACTTATGTGCCCAACGCCCAGTCCAAATTTCTGATAGGGATATGCTTCATACTGAATCAGAAATTTCTGCCCCATTTTTAGAAACCCTACTGATTTGTTCGGGACCCTCAGTTCGGCTTCTAAGACCCCCTCAACGGGTACTAAGGCTATAAGGCTTTGCCTAACGGTGACCGCTTGGCCGGGTCGTATCAGCACAGAAGAGACGACGCTATCGTTATGAGCCGTTAGGACAACTGTTGAACTGGCTTTGCTTTGGGCCTGCGATTTTTTCAGCTCTAGTATTTGTGAGTCCAGGGAAGCTTCATCAAGGCTTAATTGGTAGGAAAGTTGATTGATTGCAGACTTGTTCTTTGCGAGATCGCCTTGGAATTCCAAGATTCTCTGTTTCAGCTGGCGCCTGCTTGATTCCAGTTCAAGTATTTCTATCTTTAATTGGTCAATTCTTTTCGGAGTCACGTACCCTCTTGCAAGTAAGCGCTCATTGGCCAGCAGCTCTTCATCTTTTTTTTCAAGGATTTCCTGTTTGATTTTTACAAGGTCCTCAATGCCCGCAATCTGTTCCTCGATATTTCTCTCGATACTTCTTAGCTCTTCTTCCTTTGCATTTGCTGCTAAGGCCATGGAGATTTTACGTGACTCAGCCTTTGATATTTGCTCGCTTACCAGTGAGGATATGGCCTCTCCGGCATACCCCACTCCCTCGCTTTTAATGTCGGTGGTTATGATCGCTAGCGGATCGCCGGCTTTCACTCTGTCCCCTTCGTTAACAAGCAGTTTTTCAACTGCACCAGAACTTCTCGCAACTATGAAAGCTACTCCACCTTCAGGTACAAGTGAGCCTTCGATTTTTTCCCGTCTGGTATAAGTTCCGAAGACAAGTAAAATTATTACAGCCGACATAGTCATCACGGATATGACCAATGCCATTTTGCTAGTTGAAGATCTGGCGACGTGAATTTCGCCTTGATACGGATTTTTTTGATTTGGCGCGCGCGCGCCTTCCCTGCGTGAGCCAGTCATGCACATCCCTATGTTTGACATGTGTACGGCTACCAATCCATTGGTCCTACGAGCTCCCTGTCTTACGTGGCGACCCCAGCAACGCTCATGCCAAACCTGTCTCCGTGGTCGATATTAATCGAGGATTCCATTGAGGCGTGACGCGTGTCGCGTGTAGAGGCCCAAAATAGAGCGATATGTCATACTCATTGCCGCAAATTAGGGCATCTGTAAGCTGACTGGTAGAACAGGATATCGATCCCTGATTAAGGTTTTCTTACGTGATGATAGGATGCTTAGGGGCTAAGAGGATGGGAGGAATCTTGCAAGACGTACTTTTATGGTCCCGCTCAACAGGCACCTCGACAAGCGCAGATCAGTCCTGACCGCCACCGTGACCGGCGTACTTGCTTGTGCGCCTTCCGTCATACTCTGATTGCAGGTCGGCTCAACCACACCTGCAACCGGGTGAAACGATGCTGCGGTAAATCCCCCACGTCTCCCTCATTAGGGTCGAAGCGGAATCGGTGGCCATGAGCCGCTTGTTGGGAGAAGGCTCAATGCTCTTCATTCCTCCATGCGCTCAAGCGCTTCGTACTGTAAAAAACCGCCTGTCGGCTGCTATTCCGCACATATCGTCATCCCACCTCACTGAGTCACTCGTTTCAGCTGCTGGGTTCAGGACCAATGCGTCTCTGTGGGCATCGCTTTGGGAGCCTTGAAAGGGTCCTGCGACATGTCCGGCTCTTGAATTCCACGATAGTAAATTTCTGGAACGACTCAGCCAGTTTGGCTACGAGGACGTCGGCGAGTGGCCTGGCCTTTCACATTTTGCTGAGCAGGAGTGGCTCAGCTCGATGTATCACTCCGATCGTGCAATGTGCGCGCGAAACCTCTTAACCGCAGCGATTATTTCCGGGCTTACTCAATGTCTTCTTGGATTGATTCCTAGTGATAATTTTTGGGCAGGTGCGAAGATGGGCAAACACTCAGGCCGCCCGAAGAGCGGTATCTACCTTCATGTATGGACGCCAGACGGGATACCTGCGTTAGCCTGGGTAGAGGACAACGGAATGGATGAGCTCACCATCAAGGTGGCATGCTGGCCAAAAGGGCGATCGTATTCGCAGTTCGGGCGGGTTTGAGTCCGCTGAGGCGACCGCGATTGGTTGGCTTGAGCGCAGAAATGGCGCTTGGATCATGTACGACCACCGCGGAGTCATTGATCTTACCGTTCACCGAGCGGTGAAGAGGCAGATCGCCCAAGCGATTTCACGACAGTCGGGTTCCGAGATAAAGGAACCTTCTTATGTGATTGGCCAGCTTAAGAAAGCCGCCCTGGAGGCGGCTTTTTCCTGCCGGGTCGGTGCGTTATTGCAACCAGCGTTCTACTTTTTCAGCACCGTATTGCTCTTTCCATGCCTTCAGCACCCTGTGGTTGCCGCCTTTGGTCTCAACGACCTCGCCAGTATCCGGATTCTTATAAACCTTAACTTGACGCTGTCGGCGTTGGCCGCGTGTGTTGCGGGAAGTGGCGGCCCCGCTCTGATTCGCCTGCGGGTCCAAGAGTGAAATGATACCAGGGAGGCTGATGCCGTACTCAGCCATGAGCCCGCGGAGCTTTTCCTCAAACTCGATTTCGCGCTTCAGCTCACTGTCATTCTTCAGTTCGTCCAGCTGTTTAAGCTGTGCGGCAAGTTTAGCTTCTAGGGCTTTGAATTCAGCAAGTTTGGACATGGATGACCCTTCATCAGCGAGTGCGTTTAATGTGCTGTCATTTCATCAGATCACACTCTCGAAAGATAGCTATAAAATTCGCAAATGGTTTTTGCCAGAGAGGCTTCGCTGACAGCCTACCGTTAAGCGAAGCCTTTTGGATATCTATCGTGTGATGCTCCTATCGACCAGTAACTGTCGCGTTATGGCATGTGCGAGCATAGGATCGTTATTTCATAGCTGCCTATCACCAACAGCGGCTATTGGTCAGGTTCTTCCCTCCACCGGCGCCCACTTCTGCCTCATACATAACTTATTGAAAAGGCATGAGTAAGGCTCTGACACGGAGTTCAACCCGGTGTAGCTATTCCTTCAGACGTCGACAGCTTTCGATTGCTGGAGAGAGTGTGTCGGATGGCGTCCTACCTGAAGCTTGTAAAGATGAAATAGACCCTCCGGCATCGGCAGACCATCTTCGTAGTCTCGCCAGCGATCCTCGGTAATGAACACAAGCGCTGCTGCTTGGGCTTGGGTCTGCCTCATTTCCTCGCGCAGGGCGATAATCTCCTCAACCTTCGGTTCACGATGACTACGGCGGGGCCAAAGCCGTGGAAGGCTGCTGTTTTTATCGACAAGCCGAAGTCGAACGTCATCCCAGTCCAGCAGCAGCGCGACATCTGCGCTGGTATCCCCGACGCGTCGAGCACCAAGGCCGATGGCTGACGTTGCACCAGCTTCCTTGTATTCGCGGATTGCAAGCTCAATTGCAGACCTAGCTCGCGCTACTTGGTCTTTGGATAAATTGCGCAGAGCCAGATGCACCTCGCCTACCGCTTGCACACTTCGTCGTGCACACCGCCGAATATCGATCTTCTCAGGCTGCTCATCTAGAACTCGAGGCTTGAAATCCTTATCCGCCCTGAGAGTCACTTTATTTGCATAAAAACTGACTGTTTCGACCCAGCCGTTGGTATCTCTCGTCCCATCATCGTTCGCTGTAAAACCATGAACAGCAGTAGCCTTATGCTGAACGTGGTTCCTTAAACTGCACATAAATCGATAGTCCGAGCTTCGGGAAAATGCCTTCTTCAGCTCCGACTTAGCCACCTCGCCGAAGCTAGGGGTCAGCTCCAGGCATTTGAAGTCCTGCACTACCTGGTCGGCATAGGCTCGCATAGCCGTAAGCATATTCACGACATGGCGATTTGCTGTTTCTAGGATTTCTGCTGAGTCCACGTACCGATGTTGAGGCTCCACTTTGGCACGCAGGCAAATTTCGGTAAAAGCCAGTTCCATGGCCAGAAAATTACCAAGCAATAATTCGTAGCGTTGTTCGAAAGCCAGTGCCTCGGATAACACGCTTCGGGCATGTGCCAGCTCGTTGTAGCGCTCCTCGGAGATGCTCAGTTGCAAGCGCGAGCCAATAATGAATTGTTCAAGAATGTACTCGGCAGACAATTTCTAACACCTTCTATTCGATCTTCCGTGAAGCATAGCGTCACAGACAAATCGATGGCCAGATTCCACTCGAAGCGGCTACCTGAAGACCGGCTGCTTCTGGCCGATTGCTGTCGTCCGCGCAAAGCAGCTACCGGCGAGAGCAGCCGATTGAGGTCACTGCTTGAGCCAGGCCATGACCATTAGTGCTTTGATAGCCACGAAGCAGCTTTGCGAGCAATGTTCGCAACCTGCGCAAGCCTTTTGCACCGCTGATAAGTAGGTTCGGGATCCTCGGCTAGGTGGAAGCGAAGAGGTAGCTCTTCAATTACTCCGCGAAGCCACATTCGTTTCACCGGATCCTGCTCTTGTGCGAGCAATGCTTCAAAGTGTGCTCGTTGCTGAGCGAGCTCGGCTCTCCAGCGCGGCCGTCGGCTCTTCAGAATCAATGGTGCTATCCCATAAAAGCACGCCGCCGCAGTCATCGTGGCTACGAAGCTGGTCGACGTCAGATCACCCCGCATCCAGAGACCGAGCAAAGCTAGTGCAGGAACCATTTCAAGGGTCCTGAAATACGTGGATCTCATCGGCGGAAGACCCAGTACAGTTAAGCGATAAAACCCCATTAGCTGAACTCCTGCAGCGCTGTTAGGAAATTGGGACGCAGATTCCGCGCCCCAAGACCATTTCGCCACAGACCGTTTGCCAGTTCATCTGAAGTCCATGCATTTGCCTTCGGTCGGCCAATCCAGGCCTTTATTGCCCCTGCTTGTGAATGACAACAGCCTGGCCGTTCTGCTTCATCCTTGCTTGGCGAAGAGTTTTTCCCAGTTCCTCTGTGAGAGCTTCTTGCATGCTTCGGGGGCGCCGCCGAAGCAGCGTGAGGAGACTTGAGATAGCTTCGCCTGGGTGCTGTAGGTGATTGGAAGGCCGTTCTGGTTCAGTAGAGCTCCATGGGCTCCAATCAGCAACGCATGACCTGCGACTACGTCGTGTGCGCCAACAGGAACCAGAGATACCCCGGCGATGGCTTCGCCAGCAGCTGCAAGCGCAAGCCGGTAGGCGATGCTTGGCATAGGGACGTATGTGGCCGGGGCACAGAGCTCTGCGTTGAGCTTCGGTTTGTTCTTTGCTGCAGTACTGACCAGCACCTGGGATCCAGGGGTGAGAGTTTGGTTACTGAGGTACGGCTCAATTCTCTTGCCGTTTCTGAGTAGACCAGATAGCCCGATCCCCCATGCGATGTAGTCTGGCCCGCGGTCATCGGTTATGGGGGCGTACACCACGCCCAAAACTGGCTCTGAATTTCGAAGCAGGCCTACGGAAATTGCAGAGCCACGATTGCCACTCAAGAAATCCGCGGTCCCATCGTTTGGGTCGACCACCCAGCAGAACTCGGCGCCCGTTAAGCGGCTGTCAGTTTCCTCGCCCCAGAAGTCGCAGTTGACTATGCCAAGGAGATCGGCGCGAAGGACATGCTCAATTTCGATGTCGACATCAGCCTTGTCGCCGGCGCCACGAGGGCCATCTGGACGCTGCCACTCCGCTGCGAGAATCTCACCAGCCGCGAGAACTGAATCTATGACCTGGTCTAGGTAGTCCAAGGTGAGGCTCTCCTTGGGAGGGGATGAACACTACCAGCATATCCGCTGCTACAAAGGGTGCCCACATACCCCTACACGAGCCGGCTTAGTCCTGTTCAAGCTTCTCTGTATCTAGTGTCTGTGGACGGCGAACCTTCACTTCCATCTTGCTGAGCGCCAGAACTGCTGTGGCATCGCACCAGCCATCAGGGTTCCCAGTTGATCGATGCTCAAATACCTTGATGTTATTCGGGAGTGAGCTTTTGAATCCTGGGAAGACGCCCTTCCTGCTGGGGAGATAATCATTCAGTTCATTGAATATTTGAGTGGCCTCACTCGAGTCTGCTACCTCACAAACGAGGCCAGAGAAGCTGTCTTCTTTATAGATGCCATACTTGTCAATCCACTCGTCGCGCTGGATTTCAACAATCAGAATAAACTTCCGTTGCACTCTGACAAGAATCAGAAGAAGCCCTCTTTGACCGCCATTTCTAAGGCTTAGCCATTTTGTTATTTGGGGATCTCTAAAGTCATCTTTGAAGGCAATGCACTGAAAATCGCTGTTGGAATGTTTATCACTTGGTGGAACAAACCACCACAGATGGTCAATTTGTTGAGCGGCTTTGAGTCGCTCAAAGGACTTCCACATTTCATACAGCATTCCAGATGAATTAACGCCGAACTCTCTGTCGACTAAAACAGCTTTCCCAGTAGTGTCATTGCGCTGCCCAGCGGCATCCCCGGTACTGAAATCCTCCATTTCCAGCTCGTCTTTTTTAATCGTCTTCTGTCGACCGGTAAGCTTAGGAACCTTAATCCTATTCACTACTCGAGATTTGATGACTTCGAAGCTACTGTCCTCTACTTCCTCACGAGGATACTGGCTCCGGGGCTGGTTCAAGTCGGTCAGGACAATTGTCATTGGATCATCACGCAGAGCGATAAGGCGCTCCTGCTCAATGCGATCCTCAGGAGTTGGGGTGCGTGTGGAGTGATCGCGACGAGCTTCGATGGGGATGCCGGTTGGCTCTTCAAGACCAACAAGCTCAGTGCAATAGAAGTTCTTTTTGTCCTCAGACCAGAATCCGCGGCATTTGAGTTTGGTTTCGCTGTTAAACCATGGGGCAGCTGTGATTGGGAGCTCTTCCCCATTACGGAATCGAGTTGGGTCTAACTGAGAGAAAATGGATTTAGCTGCGTTTGCTGCGTATGTTTCATCGTTGGCGATGTGAGCTAAAAGCACGTCATCGTCTTTCACCATGTCGGAGTGAGGATAAACAATCCATTTTTCTGTTCCGGTAGGAGTTTTCCATTTTGAAATTTTCTCATTATCCGGTGTTTGTTGTGCAAATAGACGACTTTCTACCTCTGACCATTCGTAGGTTGCCAAGATTCGCGGAATTTCTGATCGCCTCGAATATCCACGAACTAAGAACTCAACACAGTTGAGAATGAGTTTTTTGCCATTTCCAAGCTTGAATACAAGCCCCCACTCATTGTCGCAGTATTTCGGTAGCAAGAATCCACTTTCATCAGAGCTCAGTTTGAGCTCGGGGATTTGCATGAAGCTCCATTTTCCAGCAGCGCGGTTGAAATTTACGTCGAACCACTCAGCGTCAGTCGCAAGCCTTTCGGAGAGAACATTGTCGACCAAGACATAGCCGGGCTGATAAAAGCAGAGGCGGCTAAGAGCAATCCTCCTTTTAACAAAAGTGCCCGTCAGTTTGTCGCCCTTCAAGCGCCTGAAGACAACATTGACCAAGGGAACTGTGTAGTCCAGGCCATTGCGCCTTAGGCTGCTGTACCACCAGACGACCCAGTCTCCCGGAGGAAGCGACAAGCTGCACTCATAAGTGCGTTGTCGAGAAGCTGAAGGCACGTAGGGAACGCGTTGGACTTTTTGTTGAGGCACTGCCCATCCTTACTGAAACGGCTTTGTGATGCAGCTCTCCGAGGATCATAAGACGGAGCGGCTCGCCGACGGAAGGTAGGGGTATGAATTTCCCGTAACAGGTAGCCAATCCCTCCGTAGCTAGGAAGCGTCAAGCGTGACCTGGACGAGATGGAGGCGAAGGCGTCGGATGCGCTGGCTCCTCCGCTTGAGGCTAGAAACGCGATGCCGAGCCCGCCGTATAAGGCTTACGACGTTTAGGGCTAGCAGTAAATTGCATCGCCAAGCTGTCTCACATTATTCGTTAATGTCTCAGCTATTTCGTTTTCTCCTAGCCTCCCCCCACCAGGGCGGGGCCGGAGGCGCTGTGGTGCGGTTGGCGGAACGGGCGCAGGGGCCAGGCATCCAGGGGCGCGTGGCTGGCCACCGAGTGGATGGCGGCGACCTCCAGTGCTTCCTGCTCCTGCAAGGGTGGCAGCAGGCCCGGCAGGCGGCTGGCGAGCAGCGTCTTGCCGGTGCCCGGCGGCCCGGAAAGCAGGAGGTTGTGAGCCCCCGCCGCCGCCACCAGCAGGGCACGCTTGGCCGCGACCTGGCCTTGCACCTCGATCAGGTCGGGGTAGGAGGCCGCCTGGTCGGGCAGGCCGGCGGAGACGAAGGGTTCGAGGGGCGCCTGCCCGTTCAGGTGCGCGGCCAGCTCCAGCAGGTGGCTGATGGCGATTACCCGCAGGCCGCTGGCGAGGCTGGCTTCCTCGGCGTTTTCCCGTGGCACCACCAGGGTGCGTCCGGCGGTGCGTGCGGCGAGCGCGGCCGGCAGCACGCCCTGGACCGGGCGCACGGCGCCGGAGAGGGCCAGCTCGCCCAGGCACTCGAGCGATTCCAGGCTGGAGGCCGGCACCTGGCCGCTGGCGGCGAGGATGCCGAGCGCGACGGCGAGGTCGAAGCGACCTCCGTCCTTGGGCAGGTCGGCTGGGGCGAGGTTGAGGGTGATGCGACGCAGCGGGAATTCGAAGCCGCTGGTGAGGATGGCGCTGCGGACGCGGTCCTTGCTCTCCTTCACAGCCGTTTCCGGCAGGCCGACCAGGGCCAGCGAGGGCAGGCCGTTGGTCAGGTGCGCCTCGACCGTGACGGCCGGCGCTTCCACGCCCACCTGGGCGCGGCTGTGAACGAGGGCCAGGGACATGATCACTCCTTGATCGCTGTCACCGGCCGCCGGGGTCATTCGGTCGGCGGCGGTGTCGGCGTGGCTTCGAGCTCGGCGACCTTGGCTTCCAGGGCCTCGAGGCGGGCGCGGGTACGGGCGAGGACGGCCATCTGGCTGTCGAATTCCTCGCGGCTGACCAGGTCGAGCTTGCTGAAGGCGCTCTGCAGCAGGGCTTTGAACTGGGTTTCGAATTCGGCGCGCGGCAGCGGGGTGTCACCGCTGAACAGGCGGGAGGCGTGGGCACCGAGGGCGTCTAGCAGGGCTTTGGGCGGCAGCATGATGGACTTCCATGGACAGGCGGTGCGCAGTCTACCACGGGCGGTGGCGGGCTGATCCGGATGGGCGGCGCACGATTTTTGAGCAACGGCCGATCCTCCGCTGCGCCAAGTTGGTGCGTGTCGTCGGTGCCGCGACGGCCGCCGAGGGGGCATACGGCCAGTATCTGCTTGAAAAGAAGCGCTTTTGACGGAGCTGGCAAGCTTTCTGCTTTAGGGCTCATGACGCATGCACCGATGCAGTACCGGTGTGTCGGGCGAGGCGGGGGAGTGTTTCGCCGGAAGCGGTTGGTTTGCGTTCGAAGTGGCCGAGCCAGGGCGGTTCGACGCGTTACAAAGCCAGACACTGCGCTTAGACTTGAGCCGGGTTCGTTTTTCCTGGGGCAAGTCCACCAATACGGGAGAGAGTTTCATGAAGCTAGTCACTGCCATCATCAAGCCGTTCAAACTCGATGACGTGCGCGAGTCGCTGTCCGAGATCGGCGTGCAGGGCATCACCGTTACCGAGGTCAAGGGCTTCGGTCGCCAGAAGGGTCACACCGAACTGTACCGTGGCGCGGAATACGTGGTCGATTTCCTGCCCAAGGTGAAGATCGATGTCGCCATCGCCGACGATCAGCTGGACCGCGTGATCGAGGCCATCACCAAGGCAGCCAACACCGGCAAGATCGGTGACGGCAAGATCTTCGTCGTCAATCTGGAACAGGCCATCCGTATCCGTACCGGCGAAACCGGCACAGACGCGATCTAAGCCTCCGAACCCCAACGCCCCAGGAGAAAACAACATGACTCTGCGTAAAGCCGCAGGGCTAGGAGCCCTTTTGTCCCTCGTCACCCCCGGCCTGGCCATGGCCGCCGACGAGGTCGTGCTGAACAGTGGTGATACCGCGTGGATGCTGACCGCGACCGCGCTGGTGCTGTTCATGACCATCCCCGGCCTGGCGCTGTTCTACGGCGGCATGGTGCGTTCCAAGAACATCCTCTCGGTAATGATGCAGTGCTTCGCCATCACCGGCCTGATCAGCATCCTCTGGGTCATCTACGGCTACAGCCTGGCCTTCGACACCACCGGGATGGAACAGGGCGTCGTCAACTTCAACTCCTTCGTCGGTGGCTTCGGCAAGGCCTTCCTGTCCGGCCTGACCGTCGACAGCCTGACCTCCGCCTTCCCTGAAAGCGTGTTCATCACCTTCCAGATGACCTTCGCCATCATCACCCCGGCCCTGATCGTCGGTGCCTTCGCCGAGCGCATGAAGTTCTCCGCGATGCTGATCTTCATGGCCATCTGGTTCACCCTGGTATACGCGCCGATCGCCCACATGGTGTGGAGCGGCAACGGTGGCCTGATGTGGGACTGGGGCGTACTGGACTTCGCGGGCGGTACCGTGGTGCACATCAACGCCGGTGTCGCCGGCCTGGTGGCCTGCCTGGTCCTGGGCAAGCGCAAGGGCTACCCGACCACCCCGATGGCCCCGCACAACCTGGGCTACACCCTGGTCGGCGCCGCCATGCTGTGGATCGGCTGGTTCGGCTTCAACGCCGGCTCCGCGGTCGCCGCCAACGGCACGGCCGGCATGGCCATGCTGGTGACCCAGATCGCCACCGCCGCCGCCGCCCTGGGCTGGATGTTCGCCGAGTGGCTGACCCACGGTAAGCCGAGTGCCCTGGGCATCGCTTCCGGCGTGGTCGCAGGCCTGGTCGCCATCACCCCGGCCGCCGGTACCGTCGGCCCGATGGGCGCCCTGATCATCGGCCTGGCCGCTGGCGTCCTGTGCTTCTTCAGCGCCACCAGCCTGAAGCGCAAGCTGGGCTACGACGACTCCCTGGACGCCTTCGGCGTGCACGGCATCGGCGGCATCATCGGCGCGCTGCTGACCGGTGTGTTCGCGGCCCCGGCCCTGGGTGGCTTCGGCACCGTCGAAGACATCGCCAGCCAGGTGTTCATCCAGTTCAAGGGTGTTGCCTTCACCGTGATCTACACCGCCGTCGTGACCTTCGTGATCCTCAAGGTCCTGGACCTGGTGATCGGCCTGCGTGTAAGCGAAGAGGAAGAGACCGTAGGCCTCGACCTGGCGCAGCACAACGAGCGCGGCTACAACCTGTAAGCGACAGGGCCCGGCCCAGGTGCCGGGCCGTTCCACGGCGGCCCGGTGCCGCCGGACCTGGGGCCCTGGCTCGCTCGAGGTTGCCGTCGCCACGCGGCGTCGGCAGAGATTGCAACACGAGCCACGAAGGGCGCCCGCAAGGCGCCCTTTGCTTTTTCTGGAGCCGCGCTAGAATGCGCGCCGGACGACTTCGCAGCGGGAGACGCGCATGTGGCAGCAGACACTGATCACCCTTGGCGCGCGACCGCGGGGCTTTCATCTGGTGACCGATGAACTGCTGGCGAACTTGCCGGAACTGCGACGCTGTCGTGTCGGTCTGTTGCACCTGTGGCTGCAGCACACATCGGCATCATTGACCGTCAATGAGAATGCCGACCCCTCCGTGAGGCGCGATTTCGAGCGATTCTTCAATCGCCTCGTGCCCCAGGGGGAAGGCGGCTACGAACATGACTACGAAGGCCCGGATGACCTGCCGGCGCATTTCAAGTCGAGCCTGCTGGGCTGCCAGCTGACGCTGCCGATACAGGAAGGGCGGCTCGCGCTGGGGACCTGGCAGGGCATCTACCTGGGGGAACATCGCGATCATGGCGGTGCACGCCGGGTAGTCGCCACGCTCAATGGCGAGGCGATCTGATTTTTTTCCAGTGGCGTTAGCGCGCTGGCGCGGCTGGGCTATAACTAACCTGCTTTGGCAAGACAAGAGGTAGAACATGAGCGACGAAGATCTGGAACAAGACGAGCTCGAGGCATCCGACGAGGATGAGGGCGAGGAGCTCGCCGCAGCCGAAGACAGCGACGACGGCGACAGCGAAAGCGACAGTGAATCCCCCGCGCCTGCCGGCAAGAGCAAGAAGGCGGCGGTAGAGGTCGAGGAACTGCCGAGCATCGAAGCCAAGCAGAAGGAGCGCGACGCGCTCGCACGGGCCATGGAGGAATTCCTGGCGCGTGGCGGCAAGGTGCAGGAGGTCGAGCCCAACGTGGTCGCCGACCCGCCGAAGAAGCCCGACAGCAAGTACGGCAGCCGTCCCATCTGAGGTTCGTCGCCCCATGAAGAAGCCCGCGTTCAGCGGGCTTTTTCATGGGCGCGGAGTACTCAGCCCGGGGTGTTCCAGCGGCCCAGCAGGGCCGGCAGTTCCGCCAGGCTGCGAACCTCCGCGTCAGGATCGGTCTCGCCCTCCCAGGGCTTGCCCTGCGGGTTGAACCAGATGGCGCGCATCCCGGCGTTGCGTGCGCCGTGGATGTCGTCGCTGGGGTGGTCGCCGATGTGGACCGCCCTCTCGGCCGCGACCCCGGCGCGCTTCAAGGCTTCCTCGAAGGGGTGCGGGTCGGGCTTGCCGACGCCCAGCTCCTCGGCACACAGGGCGAACTGGAAGTAGTCGGCCAGCCCCAGGCGACGCACATCGGCGTTGCCGTTGGTGATCACCGCCAGGCGATAGCGGTTGGCGAGTATCTCCAGGGTCGGGTGCACCTCGGGGAACAGGTCGATGCGGTGACGTGCCTCGAGGAAGACCTCGAAGCCACGGCTGGCCAGGGCGCTTGCCTCGTCACGGGGATAGCCGGCCTCTTCCAGTGCGTGGAAGAGGATGCGTCGGCGCAGTTCGCTGAGGCGGTGCTTGAGCCCGGGCTCGTCCGCCAGCAACCGCGCGCGGATCGCCCACAGGTGCTCGATGGGCACCGGGCCCAGCTTCGGTGCCTGCAGCGCCAGCCACTCGCGCAGCGTCGCCTCGGCGCCGTGCATCACGGTGGCGACGTCCCACAGGGTGTCGTCGAGGTCGAAGGTGATCAGCTGGATGCTCATTCGTCGCTCGCCTTGTTGCGCTTGGCCCGGGGATGGGCCTTGTCATAGACCGCCGCGAGGTGCTGGAAGTCCAGGTGGGTGTAGATCTGCGTGGTGGAGATGTCCGCGTGGCCGAGCAGTTCCTGCACGGCGCGCAGGTCCTGGGACGACTCCAGCATGTGGCTGGCGAAGGAGTGGCGCAGCATGTGCGGATGCAGGTGCTGGCCCAGCTCGCGTACACCGGCGGCGCGCACGCGCAGCTGGATGGCACGCGGCCCCAGGCGGCGCCCGGTGCGGCCGATGAATACGGCGCCGTCCTGCGGGTTGGCCAGGGCGCGCAGCGGCAGCCAGTGCTCCAGCGCCTGCCGGGCCATGCGCCCGACCGGCAGCTCGCGCACCTTGTTGCCCTTGCCGTGCACGCGCACGCTGCCGTCGGCCAGGTCGAGGCCGTCGAGGTTCAGGCCCACCAGCTCGGACAAGCGCAGGCCCGAGGAATAGAACAGCTCGAGGATCGCCTGGTCGCGGCGGGCGATGAAGTCGTCTTCGACCGCGCCGTCCAGCAATTGCTGGGCGCGGTCGGCGTCGAGGGTCTTGGGCAGGCGGCGCTCGCCCTTGGGCGCGCTGAGTCCGCTGGCCGGGTCGTGACGGCAGCGCCCTTCGCGTACCAGGTAGCGGTAGAGCCCCCGTACCGCGGAGAGCAGTCGCGCCAGGCTGCGGCTCGACTGCCCCTGCTGGTGCAGCCGGGCGACCATGCTGCGCAGGGTGCGCGGGTCGAGCGCGGACCAGTCGGCGACGGCGAAGGCCTCGCACAGGGCGACGACCTTGCCCAGGTCGCGGCGGTAGCCGTCGAGGGTATGGGGGGAAACCTGGCGCTCGCTGCGCAGGTGTTCGATGTAGCGGTCCAGATCGGCGTTCATCCGTCTACTCCTGCCGCTGTGCCGTTGCCCGCCGCCTACCTCACCGAACGCAGCGGGGAGGCGAAGAGGGGCAGCACGCGGGCCAGGACCTCGGCGATGTAGCCGAGGAACAGGGTGCCCAGCGAGCTCTTGTAGTGCTGCGGATCATGGCTGCCGATGGCCAGGATGCCGTGCTGGCCCTGGTGGTTGAGGGAGACCACGGCGGCGGAGCCGACCTTGGCGCCCTCTTCCTTGCCGAAGAGGAATTCCAGCTCATGGGCACGCAGTACGCCGCAGATGGTCTTGCCGGCGACCAGCAGGCCGCCGACGGCCTGTTGCGCTTCCACGCTGGTGACGCTGCGGCCTACCGGCAGGGTGCTGTCGCTGAACAGGATGAGGCTGACGAAGGGCACCTGGAACTCATGGCGCAGGCTGTCTTCCACCGCGCTGACCACCTCTTCCAGGGTGCCGGCGTCGAGCAGGTCGAGCACCAGGCGGCGGGTCTTGTCGAACAGCCGGTCGTTGTCCCGGGCGACGTCCATCAGCTGCGAGAGCCGATGGCGCATCTCGATGTTGCGCTCGCGCAGCAGCTTGACCTGGCGCTCCACCAGGGAGACGGCCTCGCCCGGCAGGTGCGGGATGCGCAGTTCGGGGATCAGCTCCTCGTGGTCGACGAAGAACTCCGGGTGGTGCCGCAGGTAGGCGGCGACCGTCTCGGCCTCGAGGTGCTGAGGCGGTTCCTGGTGCTTGTCACTCATGCTCGCTGCTCGCTCATAGGCGGACCTGCCCTTCGTACACGCGTACGGCGGGTCCGGTCATCATCACGGACTGGTCGGGGCCGGCCCATTCGATGGACAGCTTGCCACCCGGCAGCTCCAGTTGCACGGGCGAGTCCATCCAGCCTTGGCGGATGGCGGCGACCGCGGCGGCGCAGGCGCCGGTGCCACAGGCCTGGGTTTCCCCCGCACCACGCTCCCACACGCGCAGGCGCGCCTGGTGGCGATCGATCACCTGGAGGAAGCCGACGTTGACCCGTTGCGGGAAGCGCGGGTGGTGTTCGATCTTCGGGCCCAGCTCGTGGACCGGTGCCTTGTCGATATCCTCGACCCGCAGCACCGCATGGGGGTTGCCCATGGACAGGGCGGCCAGCTCGACCTGGCGACCGTCGACCTCGACGGCATAGCTCAGCGCCTCGGCGTCGGCGACGAAGGGGATCTGCTGGGGCGCCAGGCGGGGCGGGCCCATGTCGACGCGGACCTGGCCATCGGCGCGCACGTCCAGCTCGATGATCCCGCTCCTGGTCTCGACGCGGATCTGCTTCTTCACCGTCAGGCGCTTGTCCAGCACGAAGCGGGCGAAGCAGCGGGCGCCGTTGCCGCACTGTTCGACCTCCGAGCCATCGGCATTGAAGATGCGGTAGCGGAAGTCGACGTCCGGGTTGGTCGGCGCCTCGACGATCAGCAGCTGGTCGAAACCGATGCCGGTGTTGCGGTCGCCCCATTGCTTGGCGTGCTTGGGCTGGATGTGCGCGTGCTGGCTGACCAGGTCGAGGACCATGAAGTCATTGCCCAGGCCGTGCATCTTGGTGAAACGCAGCAGCATGGGTTCACTCCGGTAGCAGGCTTTCGCCGGCGTAGAGTTCCTCGACGGTCTCGCGACGGCGGACCTCGTGTGCCCGCTCACCGTCCACCAGCACCTCGGCGGCACGGCCGCGGGTGTTGTAGTTGGAGCTCATGACGAAGCCATAGGCACCGGCGGAGCGCACGGCCAGCAGGTCGCCTTCGGCCAGTGCCAGTTCGCGGTCCTTGGCGAGGAAGTCGCCGGTCTCGCAGATGGGGCCGACCAGGTCGTAGCGACGCTTCTCGCCATCGCGAGGCTCGACCGGCACCACGTCCATCCAGGCCTGGTACAGGGCCGGGCGGATCAGGTCGTTCATGGCCGCGTCGATGATCGCGAAGTCCTTGTGCTCGGTGTGCTTGAGGTATTCCACCTGGGTCAGCAGCACGCCGCCATTGGCGACGATGTAGCGGCCCGGTTCGAAGACCAGGGTCAGCTCGCGCCCGGCGATGCGCTCGCGCACGGCCTTGATGTAGTCGCCGGCGACTGGCGGCAGCTCGTCCTTGTAGCGCACGCCGAGGCCGCCGCCGAGGTCCAGGTGGCGGATGTGCACGCCCTGGGTGGCGAGGCGGTCGATCAGCGCCAGGAGGCGGTCGAGCGCATCGAGGAAGGGCGGCAGCGTGGTCAGCTGGGAGCCGATGTGGCAGTCGACACCGATCACGTCCAGGTTCGGCAGCGAGGCGGCGCGCAGGTAAACGGCCTCGGCCTGCTCGATGGCGATGCCGAACTTGTTCTCTTTCAGGCCGGTGGAGATGTAGGGGTGGGTGCCGGCATCCACATCGGGGTTCACCCGCAGGGAGACCGGGGCCTGCATGTCCATCTCGGCAGCGACGACCTGCAGGCGCTCGAGCTCCTCGGTGGACTCGACGTTGAAGCAGTGCACGCCCACTTCCAGGGCGCGGCGCATGTCGTCGCGGCTCTTGCCGACGCCGGAGAAGACGATGCGGTCGGCGCGGCCACCGGCGGCGAGCACACGCTCCAGCTCGCCGCTGGAGACGATGTCGAAGCCCGCGCCCAGGCGCGCCAGGAGGTTCAGCACGCCGAGGTTGGAGTTGGCCTTGACCGCATAGCAGACCAGGTGCGGCACACCCGACAGGGCATCGGCATAGGAGCGGTACTGCGCCTCGATGTGGGCGCGGGAATAGACGTAGGTCGGCGTGCCGAAGCGCGAGGCGATGGCGGACAACGCCACGCCCTCCGCGAACAGCTCACCGTCGCGGTAAGTGAAGGCGTCCATCAGCGCCCCCTCAGTGCGAATGTTCGGCGGAAGACGGCTTGGATTCGTCCGGCAGATACAGCGGGCCCTTCTGGCCGCAACCGGCGAGCAGGCAGGCAACGGCGAGGAGCGCGACGAAAGGGGTGAGCAGTCGCTTCATGGCGAAATCCTTGAAGAAAGCGTGAATTGCCCGGGAGTATACCGACCGCCCGGCGCCTTGCCTATGCGCCGGAAAACCCGCCGGACGTGGCTTGCGGCTAGCCAATCGGCCCTCTGCGGGCCTAGGATTGGCGCCCAAAAACGGAGGCCGAATGGACCTTTCCACCCCGCTCGCCAGCTCGGTTTCGGTGGCCTACCTGCAAGGCCTGGTCGATCACCTGGCGCGCCAGGGCATCGAGCCCGCCGAACTGCTGGCGCACGTGCAGCTGACGCCGGCCATCCTCGGCCAGCGTGACCAGCGCATCGCCGCCAGCGCCTACCTCGAGCTGCTCGCCCAGGGCATCCGCCTGACCGGCGACACGCACCTCGGCCTGCACCTGGGCGAAGCGGTGCGGCCCGGTTACTACGGTGTGCTCGGTTACCTGCTGATGAGCTGCGCGACCCTGGCCGACGCCCTGCACCGCCAGGCGCGCTATGCGGCGCTGGTGGGCAACCTGGGGCGGGTCGACCTGGCAGACGAGCCGGAACGCCCGGGCCATGAGCCGCTGGTGGTGCACAGCTGGGAACCCTTGCTGCCACAGCAGCGCGAGCAGGTGGCGGAAGAGTCCCTCGCCGGCTGGGTGACCTTCGGGCGCTGGATCAGCGGCCTGGATATCCCGCCTACCGAGGTGCGTTTCCAGCACGCCGCGCCGGCCGATCTCACCGAGTACCAGCGGATCTTCCGCTGCCCGGTGCTGTTCGGCCAGGCGGACAACGCGCTGGTCTTCCCCCGGCGCCTGCTGGCCACACCGCTCGGCCAGGCCGACGCCCAGGTGCGGCAGATGCTCGATGCCTATGCCGATCGCCTGCTTGGCGAGATCAACCGTGGCAGCAGCGTGCTCGACCGGGCCCGGGTCATCCTCGCCGGCCAGCTGTCGGAGCAGGGCCCCGACCTGGAGCGCCTGGCCGAGGCATTGGCGCTGAGTCCGCGTACACTGCAGCGTCGCCTGCGCGAGGCCGGCCTGTCGTTCAGCCAGCTGGTGGACGAGACGCGCCAGCAGCTGGTGCTGCATTATCTGCGCGATCCGGCGCTGGAACTCGCCGATATCGCCTTCTTCGTCGGTTTCAGCGAGCCCGGTTCGCTGGCCCGAGCCTTCCGTCGCTGGACCGGGCAGAGCCCCGGCGAGTACCGGCGCCATTTATCACCCTTTCCCTGAGGAGCCCCCTATGAGTTTGAGCGAAGCGCGTTTCCACGATCTGATCGATGCCGCTCAGGAAGCCATCGAAGACATCTTCGACAGCAGCGACCTGGACGTCGACCTGGAGAACAGCGCAGGCGTCCTGACCATCCGCTTCGAAAATGGCACCCAGGTCATCCTCAGCCGCCAGGAATCGCTGCGCCAGTTGTGGGTGGCGGCGCGTTCCGGCGGTTTCCACTTCGACTACGACGAGGCCGCCGGCCTGTGGATCTGCGACACCAGCGAGGAGCCCCTGGGCGAACTGCTGGGCCGCGTGACCCGCGAGCAGTCCGGTGAAGAACTTGAGTTCGAAGAGCTCTGACGAGCCCGATCCCCGGGCCTCGCCCTGCATCCGCAGGTGCTGCCTGGACGACACCGACGTTTGCGTCGGATGCGGACGCACCCTGGGTGAGATCCTGGAGTGGAACGAAGCAGGCGATGAACGTCGCCGGCAGATCCGCGAGCAGGCCGCTCGGCGCGTGCGTCAGAGCGCCCGCTGACCGCCCGGTCTTGCCAACAGCGCCCGCACTGACGTAGTGTCGGTCGGGCCGGTGCTCGAACGCATCGGCTCACAGATCTGAAACCCCGCCTTCGGGCGGGGTTTCGCTTTTTTGAGCCAAGGATTCAGGAGTTTCGGATTTGCCATGAGCACTCAACCCTCGATCATCATCACCCGCCTCGACCTGCAGCGACTGGAGCGCCTGCTCGATGAACTGGAGGACTTCGGCCCCGGCGCCGAGGCGCTGGAGCGGGAGCTCGCTCGCGCCCAGGTGGTGGGCCACGAGGAGGTACCGCCGGGCGTAGTGACCATGAATACCCGCGTGCACTGTCGTGAAGAGGGGAGCGGCAAGGACTACCACCTGACCCTGGTCTACCCGCAGGACGCCGGTGGCGAAGGCACCGTCTCCATCCTCGCCCCCATCGGCAGCGCCCTGCTCGGCCTGTCCGTGGGCCAGCACATCGACTGGCCGGCGCCGGGTGGCAAGACCCTCAAGCTGCAATTGCTGGCGGTCGAGTACCAGCCCGAGGCGGCTGGCGAATACGATCGCTGATCGACGACCTGGCCGCCTCCCCGGCGGTCAGGCCTTGTTCAGGGCCTGGTTGAGCTGCTTTTCGAGCTCGGCCTTGTAGCGCAGGTAGTGAACCGTCTGCGCATGGCCCTCGCCGAGGACCCGCGACAGGTCCAGGTCGGTGATGTAGCAGGGGTAACGCTCGGCCTCGCTGCGCTGCGAGAGGATGTGCCGGGCCACGGAGGCGAAAAGCTCGCCGCCGTATTCCAGTTCCGAGAATTCCCGGTGGTTGCAATAGAGCGTGACGTGGACGCGATCCGTGTCCAGCGGCTCGACGATCGCCTGCACGTCGTAGAACGGATGGCTGACCGGTGCCTGCGGCGCTGCGCGGCGCTCGACCTGCTGCGCGCGCTGCGGCGGTGAGGGCAGCACCTCGTAGTAGAGGATCTCCAGGTCGCTCGGGGGCGTCGGGCTGTCCAGGGGCAGCAGGGCGTTGCGTCGGTAGAGCACCGATTGCAGGAAGCGCTGCAGCGGCGTGAGCAGGCTCTGCTGGTCGCGGAACGGCTGGCGCTGGCGCCACAGGGCGTTGTGTTCGTCGAGCAGGGTCAGTTCGGCACTGTCGCCGTCCTGGCGGAAGAACACCTGGATGCAGTTCGGTCGGCCCAGCGGCAGGATCAGCGCCAGGTCCTCGCCTTCCAGGGCGTAGCGGTCGAGGAACAGCGGGCTGTAGGTCGGCAGGTCCTCGCCCAGGTGTTCCAGCAGCGCCGGCAGGTCATCCAGGGCGGTGTGGCTGACCTGCCCGGGCAGCAGCTCCAGCACGTGGTATTGCTGGCGCACCTGCAGCAGGTAGCGGGTGGTATCGGGGCTGCCCAGGTGCGCCAGGGCGTCACGGAACAGCTCTTCCACGCGCTGGGCGATGGCCTGGGCGCGGTTGCGGCAGAAGCAGCGCACGCGCAGGTGCGGCTGCATGTCCGCAGGCGTCGCGTTGAGGAAGTCGCGCAGGCAGTCCAGCGGGGCGAAGGGCCCGTCGTAGCGGGTCACCAGCAGCTCGTTCCAGCTGTTCAGGGTGACCTGGTCGATGGTCAGCACCAGGTTGTCGCGCACGCCGGAGTAACCGAGAGAATCGGTGCGCTCGGTGGTCATGTGCACGTTCATCTGGCTGTGCTGCTTGAGCGGGTCGATGCCGACGTTGATCAGCAGCAGCACTTCGCTCGGAGCACTGGCGCGCAGCAGCGCCGCTTCGCCCACCGGCGGCAGCGGCAGCGGGATGCTCTGCTGCAGGCTGGCGATCAGGTTGGACAGCTCGAACTCGGTCAGGTCGCTGGTGCCGGGGTTCAGGGACAGGCGCGTGCTGGGGTCGATCACGCCGTTGCGGTGACACCAGGCGAGCAGCTCGATCAGCTCGCGGGCGCGCTTTATCGGCGCAAAATCGCGCCACTCCTGGGCGTTCAGGCTGCCCGGGAAGAGTGCCCACTGGGTCTCGCCCTGGGCCTCCGGGCTGGGGCACTGGACCAGGGTCAGGGTGTCTTCGGCCAGGTCCGGGGCGATGCCGGGGTTGATGAATTCCACCTTGCCGGCCTTGCGTTCGAAAGCGGCATAGAGGCGCCGGCCGAGTACGCCGAGGTCGCGACTGTTGAGCGAGCTGATGGCCTGCTGGCTGCGGCCGAATTCGGACAGGAAGCGATAGCTGTAGGTCAGCTCGTTGACCAGCGCGCGGCGTTCGGCGCTCACCTGGCGCACTTTCCACTGGCTGCGGCTGTCGAGCATGGCCAGCTGCCGCGCATCCCACTGCCACTCACGGGTCAGGCGCTCGAACAGCAGGCGCTGCCAGCTCTTCTGGCGGTTGCGCGGCGGGCGGCTGAGCTTCTTGTTGACCTTGAGGTAAAGGCAGCGGCGGATCAGCTCCAGGCGCTCGCGGTCGCCGCGCGCCGTCAGGTACTCCTCCAGGCGGCGGTACACGACTATGTAGGGGTCGAGCTCGTCGAGGTCGAGGTGGTTGGCGTAGACCGCGTGCTTGAAGCGCAGCGACAGGCAGTGCACCCGTGGGTGCTCGCTGGCGTAGACCTCGGTGAGCAGCAGCTTGAGCACCGACTTGTAGGGCGATTCGATGCCCTTGAACAGCTGCCACATGCCCGCACCGATGAACTCGCCCACCGGGATGTGGGCCAGGTGGCCCAGGTCCAGCACCTCCTCGGCACGGATGAAGCGGCGTGACAGCAGCTTCTCGGTGTACTCGGCGTAGCGCCCTTCCTCGTAGACCGGCACCAGCCACCAGAGCGGCGTGCGCCCGGCGAGCCAGATGGCGGTGCGGTAGAACTCGTCCAGCAGCAGGTAGTGCTGGGTGGTGCCGCAGTCGTCGGAAGTGAGCTGGGTTTCGCGGTCACCGACCACGAAGCGCTGGGGGTCGATGAGGAAGAAGTGCGCCTCGGTGCCCTGGGTCGCGGCCCAGGTTTCCAGTTGCTCGCACTTGCGGCGCAGTTCGGCTACCTCGGCGGCGGACAGGTCCGGTGCGTGGCAGACCCAGAGGTCCATGTCGCTCTGCTCGGCCTGCGCCACCGTGCCCAGGCTGCCCATCAGGAACAGGCCGTGGATCGGCATCGGCGGGTTGCCCCGGCGGGCCTTGTAGGCGAAGGAGCGGGTCAGGCGCTGGACTTCGGCCAGCACCTCGTCGTCGGGCTCGTAGTTGGACAGGCCCGCAGGCGTCTGCCCGGACACGTAGCCGGGCAGCAGCGGATGGTTGACGTGGAACAGCAGCGGCAACAGGCGCAGCACCAGCTGCTGGCGCGTGGAAAGGCCCTGCATGGCACGTTCCAGGCGCCCACCGTTGACCTTCAGGAAGCGCGCGCGCAGCTGCGCGAGGACCTTGCGGTCGATGCCGTCATCGATGTCGGGGCGGATTTCCTGGGTGCGCGTCATGGAGCTTCTGCCGGGTGGGTGGGCACAGCCTACCAGCCGGCGAAGCGGCCGGGCAGGGTTGTGCCCGGGTTATCGGCGCGGACGCGTTTCAGCTTGAATGGACGGGCTCGGTGGTGAGGATGGTGAGCAGGCTCTGGGCGTGTTCGGCAGCGTCCAGCCCCAGGCTGGTGAGGTAGCCGCCATCGGGCTGGGTGATGAGTTTCTTCTGGTGGAGACGGGTGACCGCGCCTATGACCTTGGACGAGGCGTTGTTGTGCACCTTGAGTCCCTCCTGGGTGTTGTCCAGGTTGAACAGGGTCAGCAGTTCCAGTTCGGCGATGAGCTCGGGGGTATACGACATGGTGACTCCTGGGCTTCTGGTGGGCCCGCCTTCGTGTGGGCAGGTGTGACGGATCAGTGTAGTAGGCCAGGCTCAGTCTGCCGGGTAGATCGCCTCGCCGTATTGCCAGCGGTCAAGGATCGCCTGGTAGCGACCGTCCTCCTGGATGCGCTGCATGCCCAGGTCGAAGCGCTGCAGCAGCCAGCCGGCGCGCGGTGCGCTGCGCGAGAACGACAGGTACAGCTCCGGCTGGTGCACCGTGCCCACGGCCTGGAAGCTGCCGGCGAGCTCGGGATGCTCGCGCAGCAGCTCGGCGGTGGTGGCGCGGTAGGCCACCACGTAGTCGACGCGGCCGTGCTGCAGCATCAGGAAGCCGTTGAGGTCCTTGCGCACCGGCACCCGCTCCAGGGTGCGCAGGGCATCGAAGCGGGTGCCGTACTCGTAGCCGATGGTCACGGCCACCCGCGCGCCCTCCAGGCCTTGCAGGTCCACCACCGGGGTGGCCCGGTCGACACGCGACCAGAGCAGGATGTCGTCGCGGAACAACGGGTGCCGGGGCAACTGGTAGGCCTCGGCGATACGTGCGTCCGGCGCGGTGTTGAAGCAGCCCGCCAGCTTGCCCTGGAGGGCGAGCTGCATGCAGCGGGAATAGGGATAGGGCACGAGCTCCACCGGGGTGTCGGCGGCGGCGAAGGCGGCCAGCACGATCTCCGCCGACATGCCGCGCACCGCGCCATCGCGGAACGCGGTGAAGGGGTACCAGTCGTCCTCGGCGCCAATCTGCAGCGGCTCGGCATGGGCGCCGATGGCCAGCAGGAGCAGCAGGCCGGAGAGCGCCCGGCGGGCGAGGCGGGTGACGCGCAGCGGGCTCGAACTCATGGGGGCCTGGACCTCGACGACGCTCGGGTGGGATGGCGCGATGCTAGGGCCTGTTGCGATGGGTGATCCCGGCGTGGATCAAGATTCCCCGTCGTCTTCGTCGCCGTCGTCCGGCAGCTCGGGCAACGCCCTGAGGGCGGCTTCGTACCAGGCCAGGTCGAAGGGCTGGTCGCCCTCCAGGCGGGCGATCGCCCGGGCCAGCACCAGGGCCATGAGCTGGACGCTCTCCTCGCGCTCGTAGCCCACCAGGGTCAGCTTGTTCAGGGTGGCCTTGGCCGTCGGCGGGTTGTCGGCTTCCAGCTGGTTCTCGATGGCCTGGATCAGGGTTTGCTCGGCGAAGGCCTCTTCGCTGTCGTCGTGCTCGCTCATGGCACTGCTCCTCGTTGTGCAGGCGCGCAGTGTGCCACGGCGTGTTCTTCCATTCACTGCCCTGATCCTGCTGGCGCGGCCCGCGTGGGCGGGTCTATAAGAACGAACGCCCACCCCGCACGGCCAGGAGGCCCCATGCTCAAGCTCCACGGTTTTTCCGTCAGCAATTACTACAACATGGTCAAGCTGGCGCTGCTGACCAAAGGCATTCCCTTCGAGGAAGTGCTGGTCCATGGCAGCCAGGAGCCGGCGTTCCTCGCCATCAGCCCGCGCGGCAAGGTGCCGGTGCTGGAGACCGAGCAGGGCTTCATCAACGAGACCGGCGCCATCCTCGAATACCTGGAGGAACGCTTCCCCCAGCGTCCGCTGCTGCCGGCCGATGCGTACCAGCGTGGCGTGGTCCGTGCGCTGGTGCGTGAGATCGAGCTGTACATCGAGCTGCCGGCGCGCAGTTGTTATCCACAGGCCTTCTTCGGCATGCCGCTGCCGGAGGCGATCCGCGAGAAGGGCAAGGCCGAGCTGCTGGCCGGCGTCGCCGCCCTGGCCCGCCACGGCCGCTTCGCGCCCTATGTGGCGGGCGATTCCATGAGCTTGGCCGACCTGTATTTCCTCTACAGCATCGACCTCGCCTGCGAGGTGGCGCAGAAGCTGTTCGCCACCGACCTGCTGGCGGATTTGCCCGGCGCCCGTGCGCTGCTGGCCAAGCTCGGTGCCGAGGCCCATGTGCAGCGCATCGCCGCCGACAAGGCGCGGGAGATGCCCGGCTTCCTCGAGGCCGTCAAGGCCCGCGCGCGGGGCTGAGGCCCGGCTTCAGCCGGGCAGGCTGTCCAGCCAGGCGTCGAGTTCCGCTCGCGACCCCAGCCTGATGAAGCGGACCCCGGCGTTGGCCGGGTCCCGCTGCTCGGCGG
Source organism: Pseudomonas sp. 57B-090624 (assembly GCF_003234055.1). NCBI lineage: Bacteria > Pseudomonadati > Pseudomonadota > Gammaproteobacteria > Pseudomonadales > Pseudomonadaceae > Pseudomonas > Pseudomonas sp. 57B-090624. The sequence goes on along the minus strand of NZ_QKRU01000018.1, from coordinate 65,745 downwards.
CGAAGCGCGCGCGGTAGACCGCGTGGCGGGTCCAGGTCCAGAGGATGATCGAGCGTTCCGGGTCCAGGCTCAGCAGGTTGCGCAGGCGTTCGCGGTTGCCGTTCCACAGCGTCTTGCGCAGCAGCAGGCGGCCCAGGGTGCGGGCGATGACCTGGCGCATCACGACCGGGCGCGGGAGGTCGAGCCAGATCACCGTGTCGGCGCGGGAAAGCGTCAGCGGACGCACCGTCGAGTAGGCGCCTTCGACGATCCAGCGCGGCGCCTGCAGGGCGGCCTCGACCCGCGCGCGGAATTCGGCGCGGGGCAGGGGCTGCCAGCCGGGCTGGTGGAAGATCGCGTCGAGCTCGATGTGCGGGCAGCCCAGGCGTGCGGCCAGGCGGCGTGCCAGGTGCGTCTTGCCCGAGCCCGAGCAGCCGACGATGGAAATACGCTGGCCGACCTGCGTCGGCCAGGTGTCGGGGGTGTGGTCCTGCATGGGCATCCCTGCCGGTCGCGGGGCGACCTCGTGATCAGCGTACGGCGAGCAGCGCCTTGCCACGCGCGACGGCGGCGCGGACCTGGCTCGGCGCCGTGCCGCCGATGTGGTCGCGGGCATTGACCGAGCCTTCCAGGGTCAGCACGGCGAAGACGTCGTCGTCGATCTGGTCGCTGAACTTGCGCAGCTCGTCGAGACTCATCTCGGCCAGGTCCTTGCCGCTTTCCACGCCGTACTTCACCGCATGGCCGACGATCTCGTGGCAGTCGCGGAAGGGCAGGCCCTTGCGCACCAGGTAGTCGGCCAGGTCGGTGGCGGTGGAGAAGCCGCGACGGGCCGCTTCGCGCATCACCGCATGGCGCGGCTTGATCGCCGGGATCATGTCGGCGAAGGCGCGCAGGGAGTCGCGCAGGGTGTCGGCGGCGTCGAACAGCGGCTCCTTGTCCTCCTGGTTGTCCTTGTTGTAGGCCAGCGGCTGGCCCTTCATCAGGGTCAGCAGGCCGGTCAGGGCGCCGAACACGCGGCCGGACTTGCCACGCACCAGCTCGGGCACGTCGGGGTTCTTCTTCTGCGGCATGATCGAGGAGCCGGTGCAGAAGCGGTCGGGCAGGTCGATGAACTGGAACTGGGCGCTGGTCCAGAGCACCAGCTCTTCGGAGAAGCGCGACAGGTGCATCATCGCCAGGGAGGCGGCGGCGCAGAATTCGATGGCGAAGTCGCGGTCGGAAACGCCGTCCAGCGAGTTGCCGCCGACGGCGTCGAAGCCCAGCAGGCGGCAGGTGACTTCGCGCTGGATCGGGTAGGTGGTGCCGGCCAGGGCGGCGCTGCCCAGCGGCATGCGGTTGACGCGCTTGCGGCAGTCGACCAGGCGTTCGTGGTCGCGGCTGAGCATTTCGAACCAGGCCAGCAGGTGGTGGCCGAAGGTCACCGGCTGCGCGGTCTGCAGGTGGGTGAAGCCGGGCATGATGGTGTCCGCTTCGCGCTCGGCCTGCTCCAGCAGGCCCTGCTGCAGGCGGGTGATCTCGCCGAGGATGATGTCGATCTCGTCGCGCAGCCAGAGGCGGATGTCGGTGGCCACCTGGTCGTTGCGCGAGCGGCCGGTGTGCAGCTTCTTGCCGGTGATGCCGATGCGGTCGGTCAGGCGCGCCTCGATGTTCATGTGCACGTCTTCCAGGTCGACGCGCCATTCGAAGGTGCCGGCCTCGATCTCGGCCTGGATTTCCTTCAGGCCCTTCTCGATGGCGTCGCGCTCATCCCCGGTCAGCACGCCGGCTTCGGCCAGCATGGTGGCGTGGGCGATGGAGCCCATGATGTCGTGGCGGTACAGGCGCTTGTCGAAGTCGACGGAGGCGGTGAAGCGGGCGACGAAGGCGTCGACGGGCTCGCTGAAGCGGCCACCCCAGGACTGGTTGGTCTTGTCGGTGCTCATGAGTGGGCTCGGTGCTGGAGGTGAAGGAAGGCCGATGGCCGAAAAATTACCGGCGATAATAACAGCGTTGCTGGTGAAACCGGCGCGTCCCGTCCGAGTGACCTGCCGGTCGGCGTTTGTAGCCTGCTTCACAGTTTTTCATCTCCAGCAGCATTTCGGTGCTTTATTTCGCCCGGCCGGAGCGCTCTGGCTTGCCGCCCGGCGGGCGCTTGCGGAAACTGCCCGGATGCCTGACGACAGCCGCAACAAGGCGCGCCCCGCCGCGTCCATCGACGATTTCTTCCTGCCCGAGCTGTGCCTGCCGGAGGCGCTGCTCGGCCTCGTGCTGCTCGCCGAGCTGCTGGTGATGGTGCTGGTACTGGCCGAGCCCATGCTGCCCAACTTCGACTGGGTGCGCCTGGCGCTCACCTCGCTCTTCGTACAGTGGATCGTGCTGCTTTCCGCCGCCCTGCTCTGTCGGCTGCGTCCGTTGCTGGCGCGCATCAGCGCGGCGCTGGCGGGGATCATCTGCTGCCTGATCGTGGTCGGCCTGACCCTCACCTGCACCGCCGTGGCCGACTATTACGACCTGGGCGGGCCGCTGCCGCGCGCCGGCGAAGTCAACCTCTACCTGCGCCACGGTCTGATCAGCCTGATCATGTCGGCGCTGCTGCTGCGCTACTTCTACCTGCAGAGCCAGTGGCGCCGGCAGCAGCAGGCCGAGCTGCGCGCGCGCATCGAATCGCTGCAGGCACGTATCCGTCCGCACTTCCTGTTCAACAGCCTGAACAGCATCGCCAGCCTGGTGGCCATCGATCCGTACAAGGCCGAGCAGGCGGTGCTCGATCTTTCCGACCTGTTCCGCGCCAGCCTGGCCAAGCCCGGCACCCTGGTCAGCTGGGCCGAGGAGCTGGAGCTGGCGAAACGATATTTGTCGATCGAGCAATATCGTCTCGGAGAACGGCTACAGTTGGATTGGCAGGTAGACGAAGTGCCCAATGATTTGCCGATTCCACAACTGACCCTGCAGCCCCTGCTGGAGAATGCCCTCATCTATGGCATTCAACCGCGTATAGAGGGGGGACTGGTGCGGGTGGAAGCCGAGTACAGGGATGGTGTGTTCCTGCTCTGCGTGAGCAACCCGTTCGACACGAGTGCGGAACCCCAGCCTTCACGCGGAACCCACCAGGCACTGACGAATATTGATGCCCGACTTACGGCACTTTTCGGCTCCAGAGCCAGTCTCAGCGTGGAGCGCCGTGACGGTCGCCACTTCACCTGTCTACGCTATCCTTGTGCGAGACTCACGCAGGAAGCCCGAGCAATATGAATGTCCTGATCGTCGATGACGAACCCCTTGCCCGAGAGCGTCTCAGCCGCCTGATCGGCGACCTCGACGGATACCGAGTTCTGGAGCCCGCCGCCACCAATGGCGAAGAGGCTCTGACCCTGATCGACAGCCTGAAACCGGATGTCGTGTTGCTCGACATCCGCATGCCAGGGCTCGATGGCCTGCAGGTGGCCGCGCGGCTCTGTGAGAAGGAAGCGCCGCCCGCGGTGATCTTCTGCACCGCCCATGACGAGTTCGCCCTGGATGCCTTCCAGGTCAGCGCCGTGGGTTACCTGGTCAAGCCGGTGCGGCCGGAGTCACTGGCCGAAGCCCTGAAGAAGGCCGAGCGCCCGAACCGGGTGCAACTGGCGGCACTCACCCGCCCCGCCGCGGAAAGCGGCACCGGGCCGCGTTCGCACATCAGCGCCAGGACCCGCAAGGGCATCGAGCTGATCCCCCTGGACCAGGTCATCTACTTCATCGCCGACCACAAGTACGTGACCCTGCGTCACGAGCATGGCGAGGTGTTGCTGGACGAGCCGCTGAAGGCACTGGAGGACGAGTTCGGTGATCGTTTCGTGCGCATCCACCGCAACGCCCTGGTCGCCCGTGAGCGCATCGAGCGCCTGCAGCGCACCCCGCTCGGGCACTTCCAGCTGTTCCTCAAGGGTCTCAATGGCGATGCGCTGACGGTCAGCCGGCGCCATGTCGCCGGTGTGCGCAAGCTGATGCACAACCTCTAGGACGCATGGCCGCAGGCGCCGGGTGGTCGCCCGCGCGCCTGCGGCTGTCTTGCCTGTTATCATTCCGGGCAGTCCTGCTTCCGGAAGTCATCATCCATGTCCCGCGAGATTCGCATCGCCACCCGCAAGAGTGCCCTGGCCCTGTGGCAGGCCGAGTTCGTCAAAGCCAGCCTGGAAAAGGCCCATCCCGGGCTCACGGTCAGCCTGGTGCCCATGGTCAGCCGCGGCGACAAGCTGCTCGACGCGCCCCTGGCGAAGATCGGTGGCAAGGGCCTGTTCGTCAAGGAACTGGAAACCGCCCTGCTGGAGAACGAGGCCGACATCGCCGTGCACTCCATGAAGGACGTGCCCATGGACTTCCCCGACGGCCTCGGCCTGTTCTGCATCTGCGAGCGCGAAGACCCGCGCGACGCCTTCGTCTCCAACACCTTCGACAGCCTCGATACGCTGCCCGCCGGTGCCGTGGTCGGCACTTCCAGCCTGCGCCGCCAGGCCCAGCTGCTGGCGCGTCGCCCGGACCTGAAGATCCAGTTCCTGCGTGGCAACGTGAACACCCGCCTGGCCAAGCTCGACGCCGGCGAATACGACGCCATCATCCTCGCCGCCGCCGGCCTGATCCGCCTCGGCTTCCAGGAGCGCATCCGTTCCTCCATCAGCGTCGACGACAGCCTGCCCGCCGGCGGCCAGGGCGCGGTGGGCATCGAGTGCCGCACCGCCGACACCGAGATCCACGCCCTGCTGGCGCCCCTGCACCACCGCGACACCGCCCTGCGCGTCACCGCCGAGCGCGCACTGAACAAGCGCCTCAATGGCGGCTGCCAGGTACCCATCGCCTGCTACGCGATCCTCGAGGACGACCAGCTGTGGCTGCGCGGCCTGGTCGGCCAGCCCGACGGCGGTACCCTGCTGCGCGCCGAGTCCCGCGCGCTGGCCAGCGACGCCGAGAGCCTCGGCGTGCGTGTCGCCGAAGACCTGCTGGGCCAGGGCGCAGAGGCCATCCTCCAGGCCGTCTACGGTGAGGCCGGCCACCCGTGACCGGCTGGCGCCTGCTGCTGACGCGCCCCGCCGACGACAGCGCCGCGCTGGGCGAGCTCCTCGCCTCGCACGGCGTGCACAGCGCCAGCCTGCCGCTGCTGGAGATCCAGAGGCTGGACGAAGCCCCCGAACAGCGCACCACCTTCCTCGGCCTCGACCGCTATCGCGCGGTGATCGTGGTCAGCAAGCCCGCTGCCCGCCTCGGCCTCGAGCGTCTCGCGCGCCACTGGCCGCAACCTCCCGCCCAGGTCCGCTGGTTCAGCGTTGGCGCCGCCACCGGCGAGGTGCTCGCGGCTGCCGGCCTCGATACCCGCTGGCCGGAAAGCGGCGATGACAGCGAAGCCCTGCTGGCGCTGCCGGCATTCACCGAGGCGCTGGCCGCCCCGCAGGCGCGCGTGCTGATCATGCGTGGCGAGGGTGGCCGAGAATTCCTCGCCGAGCGTTTGCGCGGCCAAGGCGTGACGGTGGACTATCTGGAACTCTACCGCCGCTGCCTGCCCGACTACCCGCCGCGCAGCCTGCAACGGCTGATTCGAGCGGAACGCCTGAACGGCCTGGTGGTCAGCAGTGGGCAGGGTTTCGAGCACCTGAACGCACTGGCCGGGGATGATTGGCCCTCCCTGGCCCGTCTACCCTTGTTCGTACCGAGCCCGCGCGTGGCCGAACTGGCGCGCGATGCGGGCGCGCAAGTCGTTGTGGACTGCCGGGGCGCCAGCGCCTCGGCCTTGCTGGCGGCGCTGGAAAGTCATCCGGCCCCGGCCCCCTGATGCAAAGGATGGATACGTGAGCGAAGCAGATCTGGCTAAAACCGAGCAGCAACCCCCGGCCTCCGAGCCCGTCATTCCTGCCACCGCCAAGCCGGCTTCCCGGGGCGGTGGCCTGGCCATCCTGGCATTGCTGGTGGGCGCCGCCGGCGTCGCCGTCGCCGGTTGGAGCCTGTGGCAGATACGCAGCCTCGAGGCCCGCGACCAGCAGCAACTGAGCATGGTCGAAGACGCCCGTGGCCAGGCCCAGTCCCTGCAGCAGCGCGAGAAAACGCTCACCGAGCGCCTCGACCAGCTGCCCAGCGCCGAAGAGCTGGACGAGCGCCGCCGCCTGCTGGCCGACCTGCAGGGCGACCAGCAGCGCCTGAGCCAGCGCCTGGAGACCGTTCTCGGTGCCAGCCGCAAGGACTGGCGCCTGGCCGAGGCCGAGCACCTGTTGCGCCTGGCCAGCCTGCGCCTCTCCGCGCTGCAGGACATCACCAGCGCCAAGGCCCTGGTGGAAGCGGCCGACGACATCCTCCGCGACCAGGACGACCCCGCCGCCTTCGCCGCCCGTGAACAACTCGCGCGCAGCCTCGAGGCGCTGCGCACCACCCCGCAACCGGATCGCACCGGGCTGTTCCTGCAACTCGGCGCGTTGCGCGAGCAGGCGGCTCAACTCAACCCCTTGGCCCCGGCTTTCGAGGACAAGGGCGGCGTGCTGCGCAACATGGCCGCCGACGGCGATGGCGGCAGCTGGTGGGCCGAGTGGCTGGAGAAGCTCTCCCACTACTTCCGCATCCAGTTCGACGCCGACCAGAACATCAAGCCGTTGCTCGCGGGGCAAGGGCTGTCCCAGGTACGCCTGGCCCTGTCGCTCGCCCTGGAGCAGGCGCAGTGGGCGGCGCTGCATGGCCAGACCCAGGTCTATCGCCAGTCGCTGAAGCAGGCGCGCGAGGTGCTGGATTCGCAGTTCAACGCCGAGAACCCGGAGAGCCGCGCCCTGCTGGCACGCATCGACGAGCTCGCCACCCAGCCGGTCGAAGTGAGGACTCCCGACCTCGGCGCTTCCCTCGAAGCCCTCCAGGCCTACCTGCAGCGCAGCCAGCGCCTCGCCGATCCGAAGGCCGCCGCCGCGCCCGAGGCCGACCCGTCGCAGGACCCTGAAGCGGCGCCGCCGGTGGAGGGCCAGGGCCAATGAGACGGATCATCCTCGTCCTGCTGCTCCTGGCCGCTGCGGGCACCCTGGTGGGCATGGCCGTGGTCCAGCACCCTGGCTACGTCCTCTTCGCCTACAAGGGCTTCCGCTACGAGTCCAGCCTCTGGGCTTTCCTCGCCCTGGTCGCGGTGGTGGTGCTGCTGCTCTGGCTGGTGCGCGCGCTGCTGACCCTGGTGTTCGTCTCCGGCGGCGTGGTCAACCCCTGGTCCCGGCGCAATGCTCGCCGTCGGGTGCGCCTGGCCTCCGAGCAAGGCCTGCTGGACCTGGCCGAAGGCCGCTGGGCCCGCGCCCTGCGCCACCTGCGTCGTGCCGCCGAGGCCGACCCCCAGCCCTTGATGTACTACCTCGGTGCGGCCCGGGCGGCCAACCGCATCGGCCAGTACGAGGAGAGCGACCAGCTCCTCGAGCGCGCCCTGGAACGCCAGCCGCAGGCCGAACTGGCCATCGCCCTGGCGCATGCCGAACTGCAACAGGAGCGTGGCGAGAGCGATGCCGCGCTGGAAACCCTCAAGGTCATGCAGGAGCGCCATCCGCGCCATCACCAGGTGCTGCGCCAGTTGCTCCAGCTGCATTGCCAGCGCGGTGACTCGGCGGCCCTGGTCGGCCTGCTGCCTGACCTGCGCAAGAACAAGGCGCTACCGGAAGCCGAACTCAACCAGCTGGAGCTGAGCGTGTGGAGCGATCGCCTGGTGCACGCCGGGCAGGCCGGCCTCAATGAAGGCGAGGCCGCGCTCAACCCGCTGATCCAGGCCTGGCAGCATCTTTCCGCCGCGCAGCGCGCCGAGCCACGCCTGGTGCTGGCGTTCGCCGACCAGCTGCGTCACCTGGGGGCCGAGCCCGAGGCCGAGGAGGCGGTGCGCATCGCCCTCAAGCGTGGCTATGACGACGCCCTGGTGCGCTTCTACGGACGCCTGCGTGGCGCCGATCCGGCGCGCCAGCTGCAGACCGCCGAAGCCTTCCTCAAGGACCACCCGACCGACCCGGCGCTGTTCCTCACCCTGGGCCGGCTGTGCCTGCAGAACAGCCTGTGGGGCAAGGCTCGCGAGTACTTCGATACCGGCCTGAGCTTCTCCCGCGAGCCGGAGCTCTGCGCCGAGCAGGCCCGCCTGCTGGCGCAGATGGGCGAGCTGGAACGCAGCAACCAGCTGTTCCAGGAAGGCCTGGTGCAGCACCTGCCCGCCCTGCCCCTGCCCGGCCGCGTTGTCTGATGTCGCGCCGCCGCCCTGGCGGCGCGTCTTTCACGAGCCCTCGTAGCTGATGCGGTAGATGGCTCCGGCCTGGTCGTCACTGACCAGCAACGAGCCATCCGGCGCTACCAGCACATCCGCCGGGCGCCCCCAGACCTCGCCATCCTTCAGCCAGCCTTCGGCGAACACGCTCTGGCGCTTGAGGCTGCCATCCTCGTTCAATTCCACGCGCTTGATGCGGTAGCCGATCTTCTCGCTGCGGTTCCACGAGCCGTGCTCGGCGATGAACAGGTTGTCGCGGTACTCCGCCGGGAACTGGCCGCCGGTGTAGAAGCGCAGCCCGAGCGGCGCCACGTGCGGGCCGAGCCTGGCGACCGGGGCGATGAAATCCTCGCAGGGGCGCGTGCCGAACTCGGGGTCGGCGACGCTGCCGGCGTGGCAGTAGGGAAAGCCGAAGTGCTGGTTGGGTGCGGTGATGCGGTTGAGTTCGCAGTCCGGCGTGTCATCGCCGAGCAGGTCGCGGCCGTTGTCGCTGAACCACAGCTCGCCGGTCTTCGGATGCCAGTCGAACCCCACGGTGTTGCGGATACCCCGGGCCACCCGTTCCAGGTCGCTGCCGTCGGGGTTCATGCGGTGCAGTGCGGCGTAGCGATCGGGGTCGCGTTCGCAGACGTTGCAGGGCGCCCCCACCGGCACGTAGAGCTTGCCGTCCGGGCCGAAGGCGATGAACTTCCAGCCGTGGTGGGTTTCGGCGGGGAAGGCCGGGCCGACCTGCTCGGGCTGCGGTGGCGCATCCAGATGCGCCTCGATGTCGCGCAGGCGCAGGATGCGGCTGATCGCCGAGACATACAGGTCACCCTCGTGGAAGGCTACGCCGACCGGCATCTGCAGCCCGCTGGCGAGGGTGCTTACACGGCCGCTGGTGGTGTCCAGCGCGTAGACCTTGCCGGCAGCATTGCTCCCTACGAACAGCGTGCCCTTGGCGCCCCAGGCCATTTCCCGGGCGCTGGGCAACCGGTCGCTGAGGACTTCGATGCGGAACCCCGGCGGCAGGCGGATCCTGTCCAGGGGCAGTTGCGCCTGGGCCAGCAGGGGCATGAAAAGCAGCAGGGCGAATAACCGACGCATGGCGTTCTTCTCTGGATGGGCACCCGCTGCAGACTAGACGGTCGCCTTGAAAGGCCAATGGGCTTCCTCTACCGTATCGGCCTCTCATCACTCCTCGGAGCCGCCATGACCCTGGCCAGCCCCCGTTCCCTGTTCTTCGCCGCCTTCCTCGCCTGTGTCGCCGTCATGGGCGGTGCGCTCTACCTGGAACATGCGATGGGCCTGGAGCCCTGCCCCCTGTGCATCGTGCAGCGCATCTTCATCATCCTCTTCGGCGTGGTCTGCCTCATCGCCGCCGTGCACGCGCCCCAGGCCCGTGGTCGTCGTGTCTACGCCGGGCTGGCGTTGCTGTTCGCCGCTGGCGGCGCCGCGACCGCCGGCCGCCAGGTCTGGCTGCAGGGCGTGCCCGCGGACCAGCTTCCGGCCTGCCTGCCGAGCCTGGAGTACATGATGGATGCGCTGCCCTTCCAGGAGATCATCAAGCTGATGCTGCACGGCACGGCCGACTGCGCTGAAGTCACCTGGACCCTGTTCGGCATGAGCATTCCCGAGTGGAGCCTGCTGGCGTTCGCCGGCTGCATCCTCTTCTCGCTCTACCAGATGTTGCGTCGCGCCTGATCCTTTCCCCGCCGCGCCTGGCTTGCAGCCGGGCGCGCGCCCTCGTCGCACCCTCCCGCCCTGATGCAGAAGCCGCGCCGGCTCTGGCGCGACGATTAAACGCTCGTATGAAATTTTCTCGACGAGGTGCCTTGCTGGCAGGCAGGCACGGGCATAATCTGGCCCGCACGCGACGCCGGAAAGTTGCCACTTCCGCGCCGTCTTCCCCGTATTTGCACCGATCGACAAAAAACCGTCTCGGAGCAGACGAACAAGGCATTACCGAAAGGGAAGCGAGGACATCATGCTCGAAAGTTGCCAGAACGCTCAGGAACGTTGGGGTGGGGTACACCAGTTGATCGACCGCTGGTTGCTGGAGCGCCAGGAACTGGTCAGGGTCTTCACCAGCGTCAGCGACAGACCCCAGGCACCCGCGGTGGAAGACCTGCAGGGATTCTGCGAAGTGCTGGTCGACTACGTGTCGGCGGGGCACTTCGAGGTCTACGAACAACTGCTCAACGAGGCCAAGGCCTTTGGCGACCAGCGCGGCCTGGATCTCGCCAAGCAGATCTACCCCCGTATCGAAGCCATCACCGAGGTCGCATTGAGCTTCAACGACTGCTGCGACGGCAGTGCCAGCCGCGAAGTCTGCCTGGCCACCGAGCTCAAGCGCCTCGGCCCACTGCTGCACGAACGCTTCGAACTGGAGGACTGCCTCATCGAGGTGCTGCACAACGCCCACCAGAACCAGGGCGCGCAGCTCGCGTGATTCAGCGGACCTCGAGCAGCTCGAGGTCGAACACCAGGGGCGCGTGGGGCGGAATCAGGTCCCCCGCGCCCTCCGCCCCATAGGCCTGGGCCGAGGGAATCACCAGGCGCCACTTGGCCCCTACCGGCATCTCCTGCAACGCATCCCGCCAGCCGGCGATCACGCTGTCGAGGCGGAACCATTGCGGCGCCTCGCTCTCATCGAACACGCTGCCGTCAGCCAACTGCCCGCGATAGTTCACCCGCACCTGCGAATGCGCGCCCGGTTTCGCGCCGCTGCCGGAGCGCAGCTCGATCACCAGCACGCCATCCTTCAACTCGCGCACACCGTACTTGCCGCGCTCCAGCGCGATGAAGCGCTTCTCCGCGGCGATGGCTTTCTGCGTGTCCTGGCCGTTGCGTTCGATGACCGTCTCGTGGGCGTCTAGCAGCTGTTCCATGCGCTGCGCGTCGAGCTCCGGCTTCTCGCCGCGATAGGCCTGGGCGAGCCCGCGCAGCAGTGAGTCCAACTGCAGATCCGGTGCTTCCTGGCGCAGCCGCTCCCCCAGTTTCACGCCCATGCTGTAGGCGAGATCCTTCTGCTCGTCGGCGGCGTGAAGGGGCAGAGCGAAGAGGCAGAAAAGCAGGGGGACGAGGATGCGCATCGGGCGTTCTCCAGAAGCGGAATGCCGGCGATTATGCCAGCCATGCAGTTTGGAATAACGGGGAACTAGCGATGGCTCAAACAGGCGTCTAGTATGGGCGCAACCACGTCCGCCCGGAGGCGCACCATGTCGGCCAAGAAGAAGCCCGTAAGCACCCCGCTGCACCTGTTGCAGCAACTTTCCCACAGCCTGATCGAACACCTCGAAAACGCCTGTAGCCAAGCGTTGGTCGATGCCGAGAAACTGCTCACCAAACTGGAGAAGCAACGCGGCAAGGCCCAGGAAAAACTCCACGGTGCGCGGACCAAGCTGCAGGACGCTGCCAAGGCCGGCAAAGCGAAGGCGCAGGCCAAATCCAGGGAAGCCGTAGCGGAGCTGGAAAGCCTGCTCGACGCGCTGAAGGCCCGCCAGGCCGAGACCCGCTCCTACATCGCCGACCTCAAGCGCGACTCCCAGGAAAGCCTGAAGATCGCCCAGGGCGTCGGCAAGGTGAAAGAGGCCGCTGCCAAGGCGCTGGTCGCTCGTGAAGCCAAGGCCAAGCCCGCCGCCGCCAAACCGGCCGCCAAGGCCGCGCCGAAAGCCGCCGCCAAACCCGCTGCCAAGCCTGCCGCGAAAGCACCGGCCAAGGCTGCGGCAAGCAAAGCCGCTGCTGCCAAGCCGGCGGCCAAACCTGCTGCGAAGGCTCCGGCCAAAGTGGCTGCGACCAAGCCCGCCGCCGCCAAGGCTCCGGTGAAAGCCGCTGCCAAACCGGCGGCCAAGCCTGCCGCGAAAGCGCCGGCCAAGGCCGTTGCCAGCAAGCCTGCCGCCCCTGCGAAAGCCGCTGCCAAGCCGGTCGCGAAACCGGCCGCCAAGCCTGCTGCCAAGGCTCCGGCGAAAGCCGCAGCCAAACCCGCTGCCGCCGCGAAACCTGCTGCCAAGCCCGTCGCCGTCAAGCCGGCAGCCGCCAAGGCCCCGGCCAAGCCGGCTGCGAAGCCGGCACCCAAGGCCGCTGCCAAACCTGCTGCCAAGCCTGCCGCGAAGGCGCCGGCCAAGCCCGCCACCCCGGTGAGCGCACCGGTCGCCAAGCCTGCCGCACCGGCTCCGACCGCTACTGCCACGCCGGCTCCGTCGGCTGCCAACGGCGCAGCACCGACCACGCCTTCGGCTTAAGCCTCGAGGGCCGCGACGCGCAGCGATTGCAGCGCGTCGCGGTCACTCTCCCCCGCTTTTCCGGCCAGTCCCTCCAGCCAGTCCACGTCATGCCCAGCGGCCTCCGGCCAGGGCGCGGCAGCCTGTTCCAGGCGGGCCAGCAGACGACGCTCGGCATCCAGCTCCAGCCGTTTCACCGCCTCGCGCAACGCGCGCAACTCCTCGTCCATGGCCGCCGCTTCGCGCCATCCTCGCCTCAGCGCTCGCAAGGGCTCCACGACCTCACGTTGCCAGGGTTCGGCGATCAGGCGCAGCTGTTCCTCGCGGGCATCGTCGTGCCTGACGCCTCGGCGCGCGAGCCAGGCGCCGGCCAGCAGCAGGCAGACATCGGCGCCGCGCTCCTGCAGGCGCAGGCAGGCATCTTCGACGCCCGGGCGGGCATAGAGATCAAGGGCGAAACTCCATAGATCGGGGGGCATGGCGCATACCGGGCGGTGGGGGAATGAAGCTGATAAACTCCGCCGCCATTATGATCCGACTCCAGAACCTCACACTACAGCGTGGTCCTCAGCGCCTGCTCGAAGGCGCCGAACTGACCCTGCACACCGGCCAGAAGGTCGGCCTCATCGGCGCCAACGGTGCCGGCAAATCCAGCCTCTTCGCCCTGCTGCGCGGCGAGCTCGGCCCCGACGCGGGCGACTGCTTCGTGCCGGCCGACTGGCGCATCGCCCACATGCGCCAGGAGGTGGACACCCTCGACCGCCTGGCGGTGGACTACGTCCTCGACGGCGACGTGCACCTGCGGCGCGTGCAGGCCGAGCTGGGCGTCGCCGAGGCGGGCCATGACGGCACCGCCATCGCCCGCCTGCACATCGAGCTGGACAGTGCCGACGGCTACACCGCCGATGCCCGCGCGCGCAAGCTGCTGGCCGGCCTGGGCTTCACCAGCGAGCAGATGGACCGCCGCGTCGGCGACTTCTCCGGTGGCTGGCGCATGCGCCTGAACCTGGCCCAGGCGCTGATGTGCCCGTCCGAACTGCTGTTGCTCGACGAGCCCACCAACCACCTGGACCTCGACGCCATCCTCTGGCTGGAGGAGTGGCTCAAGGGCTACCCCGGCACCCTGCTGCTGATCTCCCACGACCGCGACTTCCTCGATGCGGTGGTGGACAACGTCGCCCACCTGGAACAGCAGAAGCTGACCCTCTACCGCGGCGGCTACTCGGCCTTCGAGCGCACCCGCGCCGAGCGCCTGGCGCAGCAGCAGCAGGCCTACGAGAAGCAGCAGGCCCAGCGTGCGCACATGGAGAAGTACATCGCCCGCTTCAAGGCCCAGGCCACCAAGGCCCGCCAGGCGCAGAGCCGGATCAAGGCCCTGGAGCGCCTGGAGGAACTGGCGCCCGCGCACGTCGATTCGCCCTTCGACTTCGTCTTCCGCGAGGCCGACAAGATCTCCAGCCCGCTGCTGGACGTCGCCGAAGGCCAGCTCGGCTATGGCGAGAAGGTGGTGCTGCAGCAGGTCAAGCTGCAGCTCGTTCCCGGTGCACGCATCGGCCTGCTCGGCCCCAACGGCGCGGGCAAGTCCACCCTGATCAAGACCCTTGCCGGTGAGCTGGCGCCTGTCGCCGGGCGCCTGTCCCGTGGCGAGAACCTCGCCATCGGCTACTTCGCCCAGCACCAGCTGGACTCCCTCGATCCCAAGGCCAGCCCGCTGCTGCACCTGCAGCGCCTGGCGCCGACCGAGCGCGAACAGACCCTGCGCGACTTCCTCGGCGGCTTCGACTTCCGCGGCGACCGCTGCGACGAGCCTGTGCTGAATTTCTCCGGTGGCGAGAAGGCGCGCCTGGCCCTGGCGCTGATCGCCTGGCAGAAACCCAACCTGCTGCTGCTCGACGAACCGACCAACCACCTGGACCTGGAGATGCGCCTGGCGCTGACCATGGCCCTGCAGGACTTCGCCGGCGCAGTGCTGGTGGTCTCCCACGATCGCCACCTGCTCAAGAGCACCACCGACGAGTTCCTCCTGGTGGCCGACGGCCGCATCCAGCCCTTCGATGGCGACCTCGACGACTACGCCCGCTGGCTGGTCGACTACCGCGCCCGCCAGGCCCCGGCCAGCACCCCTGCCGCCGGTGCCGGCACGGGCACCGACAAGCGCGCCCAGCGCCAGGCCGCCGCCGCTCTTCGCCAGCAACTGGCCCCGCACAAGCGCGAGGCCGAGAAGCTGGAGAAGGAGCTCGGAACCCTGCACGAGAAGCTTTCCGCCGTTGAGGCACGCCTGGGCGACTCGGGCCTCTACGAGGCCTCGCGCAAGGACGAACTGCGCGACCTGCTCGCCGAGCAGGCCAGGCTCAAGGCCCGCGAAGGCGAGCTGGAGGAGAAGTGGCTGGAGGCGCTGGAACTCCTGGAAAACCTGCAGAGCCAACTGGAGGCGAGTGACTGATGGAAGACCTGGTGCTGTTGACGGCCTGGAGCGAGCCCCTGATCCGAGCGGCGCAGGTGCTGCTCATCCTGATTCTCGCCTGGCTCGTGCAGCGCATCGTCACCCGCGGCATCACCCGCCTCGGTGCGCGTTATCCACAGCTGCCCCAGGAGCTCCTGCTGCCGCTGCGCGGCCTGCTGCGCTGGCTGATCCTGGGCAGTGCCTTCATGTTGGTGCTGGAGCGTCTCGGGGTTTCCGCCGAGGTGTTGTGGACGGCGCTGACCGGCTTCACCGCCGTCGCCGCGGTGGCCTTCTTCGCCATCTGGAGCGTGCTCTCGAACATGTTCTGCGCGGTGCTGATCTTCTCCCTCGGCCCGTTCCGCCTGGGCGATGTGGTGGAGGTTGTGGAGAGCGCCGACAAGCCCGGCGTGAAGGGCCGCGTGGTGGCCATCAACCTTTTCTACACCACCCTGCAGGACCTCGGCGAAAGCGCCGACGGTGCCCTGGTGCAGGTGCCCAACAGCCTGTTCTTCCAGAAGGCGGTGCGTCGCTGGCGCTGAGCCGCCGGTCGGGGCTGGGCAGCGCAAAGCGCAGCGGGTAGTCTGCTCGACCCCCCTTCCGTTTTCCGAGGTTCACGCCATGGCCATGCACACCTGGCTCGCTTTCCTGGTCGCCTGCTGGGTGATCAGCCTCTCGCCCGGCGCGGGCGCCATCGCCTCCATGTCCTCCGGGCTGCAATACGGGTTCCTGCGCGGTTACTGGAACGCCATCGGCCTGCAGCTGGGCCTGGCCCTGCAGATCGCCATCGTCGCCGCCGGTGTCGGCGCCATCCTCGCCACCTCGGCCATGGCCTTCAGCGCGATCAAGTGGTTCGGCGTCGTGTACCTCGTCTACCTGGCCGTCCGCCAATGGCGCGCGCTGCCCAGCGATCTGTCCGCCGACTCTGCCCAGCGCCCCCTTGGCCGTCCACTGACCATGGTGCTGCGCGGCTTCCTGGTGAACGTCAGCAACCCCAAGGCGATCGTCTTCATGCTCGCCGTGCTGCCGCAATTCATCGACCCCCATGCGCCGCTGGTGCAGCAGTACCTGGTGATGGGCGCGACCATGATCACCGTCGACCTGATCGTCATGGCCGGCTACACCGGGCTGGCCGCCAAGGTCCTGCGGGTGCTGCGCTCGCCGCGCCAGCAGCGCTCCATGAACCGCGGCTTCGCCGTGCTCTTCGTCGGCGCCGCCGCGCTGCTGGCCACCGTGCGTCGCGTCCCGGCGTGATCCAGTCGATGGCCTGAACGTGACCCGGCGCCGCGACAAGGTGGCGCACGGGCACTAGGCTGCCGGTCTTCCCAAAGGAGCATCGGCATGCCGCCATCCAACAGCCGGGACGGGGTCTACGGCGACTCGCCTGACCTCGCCATCGCCCCCCTGCGACACCCTCCGCTGGAGCAGGCCCTGAGCGCCGCCTGTGGCGAGCTCGACATCCACGAAGCCTTCCTCGCCGCCCTGCGCGACCCCGCGCTCGGCCCGCAGCCGCGCCTGCTGCTGGGCGTTTCCGGCACCGATCTCGCCGGCCGCCGCCGCCTCGCCGCACTGGTCGCCGAGTTGCTGCCCGACGACCTCGAGCTCGACCTCATCGAGCTGGAGGACGACAACCTCTCCCAGGCCCTGCGCGAATGCTGCGAGGCGTTCTACCGGCGCTGAGCCTTGGCATCGGCAAAAAAAAGCGGCCCGCAGGCCGCTTGTCTCAATGCAGGATCTTCGCCGGTTCGTCCGGCGGCAGCGCGCCGTAGCGCCCGTTGTCGGTGACTGCCGCCGGGCCCACGCCGAGCTGCTCCTGCAGCTGCCGAGCGACGTCTTCGCCCAGGGCCTTCGACACCTCGCGCACCACGCGCCCGCGGTTGGGGGTGACGCGCCTGTCGCCGCCCTTCACCAGCTTCACGTCCTGGGCTTCACCCATCGCGGTGAAGGCGGCCTTCACTTCGTGGGTGCGGGTGTCGATGAGGCTGAAGTCGGCCACCAGGGTCAGGCCCAGCACCGTGGAGTAGGTGTCGGTGTTGTCGATGGCGTTGACGTCCTGGCGGAAGTCGGCGTCCGAGAGCGAGCCGAACAGCACGTAGTCCGCGCCCTGGAACTGGCCCTGGGCGATACGCCCGATCACGTCGTGCAGGCCTTCGTTGTCACTGCCGTAGGGGCGCCCCTGGACCAGCTGGAAGCTGCCGGACTTGAGGATCTCGCCCTTGATGTCGCCGGTGAATTTGCGCAGCTCGCCCCGCTCGATGTAGCTGTAGGTGCCTTCCTCTTCCGAGTAGCTGCTGGATGCGCTGCCGGAGAAGCCGCTCACCTGCGAGGCGCTCTGGGCGTTCACCGTGTGGATGTACTCGCGGACGCGTTCCTCGTAGGCGAGGTCGGTCACCGCCACCTTGGGGGCCGCGTGGCTGGCCAGTGCCAGGCTGGCGACGAACAGGCCGATCAATACGCGCATATCAACGCTCCGTGGTCTTGCGGATTTCCTTCTCGTCCATCCACTCGGCCAGGCCGCTCTCGACGTCGACGAGCTGCAGGCTGAACTTGTAGAAGACGTCCTTGTAGTCGCTGCTGCGCTTGACGATGGAGCTGATGGAGCCCTCCAGGCGGTACTTGGCGGCGACCATGTTGCCGGTCTTGGCGATGGTGGAGTTCTTGTACAGGCCGCTCTGGTTCTGCAGCTTCAACTGGTCGACCTGGCTCTGCATGTCGGTGTTGTCGCTGGCGAAGCGTGCGGTGCCGGACTTCAGCAGCTGGGTCTTGATCGAGGTGGTGATCTCGCGGGTGTCGATGTACTCGCTGGTCTTGTTCTTCACGTCGTAGACCTGGATCACCGGGCGGCCCTGGAGCACGCCGGACTGGGCCAGCGAGCGGGTCATGGACTCGGCGATCATCTGCAGGTCGGTGGAGCCGAACTCGTTGGTGATCAGCTCGACGGCCTTGCTGTCGCCGTAGCTGATGTTGCCGCCGCCGAGTACCGGCGAGGGGTTGTTGGCGCAGCCGGCGGCGGCCAGGGCGAAGGCGGCGATGCAGGTGGTGCGGACAAGGCGCATGGGGGTCGCTCTCTCGTGATCAGTCGGGGGTGTTCATTTCAAGGCGGAAGTCGGTCGCCTTGGGTACGGGGGCAATGGCCGGCAGGACGGTGGTCTGGGTGCCGTAGATCGGCAAGGCCTTCCAGCCCTCCTCGTCGGCGACGGGGAAGCCGTCGCTGTCGAGCCAGGCGAAGCGGTAGTAGAGGGTGCGGTTGTGGCTGGAGGTGTTGGTCAGCTTCACCTTGACGGTGAGGAAGCCGTTCTCGCGGGCCACCCGCATGGTGTCCACTTCGATGTCTTCGACATCGCCCATCGGCGCCACCTTGCTGGAGGCGGTTTCGCGGCCGGAGCAGCCGGCCAGCAGGGCCAGGGCGAGCCCGGCGACGAGCAGATTGCGCATGTGTGTTCCTCAGGGAGTCTGGTTGCTGGCCACGGCGCGGACGCCGGGTGTGGTCGGGGTGGCGGCGCCCTGGGCGTAGACCTGGCCGGCCACCAGGCGCAGGGGGACCACCTGGTGGGGCCGATCGATCTTCAGGGTGAATTCGCGCACGCCCTGGGCGGTGGGCAGGGCCAGGCGGTGCTCGCCCATGGCCAGGCGCAACCGTGCGACGCCGATGCTGCCGGGCAGGGTGCGCCAGGTGCGTTCGTCGGCCCCTTCGCTGGCCACCGACAGGATGCCGACGGCCAGGCTGGCGAGGGCGTTGCCGTTGTCGTTGAGCTGCTTCTGCAGGGCGCCCCGGGTCACCGCGCGCAGGGTGGTGCGCAGGATGATGCCGGGCATGTCGTCGCGCAGGGCACGGTGCGACATGGCGCGCACGCTGCTGAGTTCGGTGAGGGCGGTGGGCGTGCCATCCACCTCGACGAAGCCGGGCGCCGGGGTGCTGGTGTCGTCGCGCAGCAGCGGGAAGGACACGGTGCTGATGATCATTCCCGAGTCCAGGGGCACCGGCAGCGGGATGCGCAGCGAGTCGCGGGTCGGTGCCAGGCCGCTTTGCAGCACCAGCAGCACGTCGCTGCCGGCGTCCGCCGCAGGCGTGGCGTCCAGGTCCAGGAGGGCCTGCTCCAGCAGCGGCGTGCCGGGGCGCAGTTCGGCGGCCTGGCGATAGCCGGGGGCGGCCAGGCCCTTCTCGCCCAGGGCCTCGTAGACGAACCCGGCGAGGTAGTGGCTGAAGGCGCTCTGGTAGCTGTTCTTCAGGCTGACCACGTCGGGGGCATCGAGGGAGGCCACCGGGTAGCCGCGCAGGTCTTCGAAGCGGGTGCTGATGCCCTGGCGCTCGGCCTCCTCCTCGCTGTCGAGGTACTGCCGGTCGCGCAGCTCGGCGATCAGCGCTTCGCGTTCGTGGGTCTTGCGGATCTCGGTACGGGCGGCGTCGAAGTCGTTGGCGGCCAGGTCGTTGAGGGCCATCTGCGTGGTGAGCATGACCTTCTCGTAGTCGTAGCCCTCGTAGCGGCGCACCCGGTCGTTGGCGAGGAAGGCGCCGGCCTGCCCCAGGTAGCGCGAAGGGTCGGCCTTCATCGCCTCTTCCCACTGGTAGACGATGCGGTCGGCCTGGCGCCAGGCGGCCTGGCTGCCGGCGAGGTCGCCACGGGCGCGCAGCAGCTCGCCTTTTTCGAAGTAGTAGAGGAGGTCCTTGTCCTCGCCGCCGTTATTGGCTTCCAGTGTGCCGAGGGCGGCGTCCACTTCGCCGCGGGCGAGGTGCTGGCTGGTGGCGGTGAGTTCGTTTTCGTAGCTGCGCAGGGCCGAGCAGCCGGCAAGCTGCAGGGCGAAGCAGGCCACCAGGGCGGTGAGGGCGCGGGATGCCATGTGTTCCTCGTCGAGTCCTTGATACTGCCAGCCGTTTCCGGCTGTTCCAGGCGTGCAATGGCATGTGGCGGCGTCCTGCCAATCCCCGCTGGGGCCTTCCCGGGGCACCGGAGATGCGGGAAGGGCGGGCGATTATAGGGGAATATCGGCGAAAATTGCTGGCGCAATGAGATCATTTTGATCGCTCGGAAACTGCGGCATGGTGGCGCAGCGAGCGCCTGCAGGAGGCGGCTGGCATACTGCGCGCCCGCAACCTTTCCGGAGCCCAAGCCCATGCGTGTGTGGATCGACGCCGACGCATGCCCCCGTGCCGCCAAGGACCAGGTCATCAAGTTCGCCCTCAAGCGCAAGTTCGAGGTGGTGCTGGTGGCCGGGCAGAGCCAGGTGAAGCCGGCCTTCGCCTGCGTGCGCCTGGTGGTGGTGCCGAGCGGGCCGGATGCAGCGGACGATCACCTGGTGGAGCAGGCCGAGCCGGGGGACCTGGTGATCTGCAGCGACGTGCCGCTGGCCGACCGGCTGGTGAAGAAGGGCGTCGCTGCGCTGGACCCGCGTGGCCGCGAATTCGACGAGCGCAACATGGGTGAGCGCCTGGCGGTGCGCAACCTGTTCACCGACCTGCGCGACCAGGGGCAGATGGGCGGCGGCCAGGCCGCCTACAGCGACAAGGACCGCCAGGCGTTCTCCAACTCGCTGGACCGGCTGCTGACCCGCCTCGCCCGGGGCTGAACGCCCTCAGCCGCAGAGGTAGGTGCCGGTGCCGACAGCCACCAGGGTGCCGTCGTCGGCGTGCAGTTCCGAGCGCACCACCGCGACCTTGTTGCCCGAGCGCAACAGCACCGCCGTGGCGGTGAAGGCGCGGCCGCGCCCCGGGCGCAGGTAGTCGATGCGCAGGTCGATGGTGCCCAGCTTGGACAGCCGCTCCATGCGCTCGGCGGTGGACAGGCCCCGGTGGCGTTCGAAGGCGCCGATCAGCGCCATGGCGCCGCCGGTGACGTCCAGCAGCGAGGAGATCACCCCGCCATGGAGGATGCCGTGGACGAAGTTGCCGATCAGCTCGTCCTTCATCGGCAGGTGCATGGTCACCTGCTCCTGCGACAGCTCGCCCAGCTGGATGCCGAGTACCTGGTTGAAGGGGATGCGTTCGAAGAAGCGCCGGACCGCCTGTTGCAGTTCCGGGGTCAGGACGAAGTCGTTGTCGCTCATGCTGCACCTGCGTCGGGGGGCGAGAGTGCGACGCTGACGCAGCGCGGTGCGCTTGAACAGGGGTGCGGCCCAAATGGCACGCGGATTGGCGGGAGCGGCTTGCAGCGGCGGGCGGCCAGGGCCGCCCGCCTGGCCGTCAGTGGTCGGCGTGGGTCAGTTCGAGCACGCGGTCGACCAGCTTGTAGATGCCCGAGGCGGCTTCGCTGATGGACTGGGCGAGCATGTAGGCGGGGGTGGTGACCAGTTTGCGCGCCTTGTCCTCGACTATCTCGCCGACCACGCATTCGACGTGCTCGGCGCCCATCTTCTCCAGTGCACCGGCGGTCTCGGCGTCGGTGCCGATGGTGCAGGTGACGCCTGCGCCGTAGATCTTCGCGGCCATGGCCGGGGCGATGCAGATCAGCCCCACCGGCTTGCCGGCGTCGGCGAAGCCCTGGGCGGCGGCCAGCACGTCGGGCTGCACGCTGCAATCGGCGCCGCTGAGGGCGAAGTCGGAGAGGTTCTTCGCCGCGCCGAAGCCGCCGGGGATGATCAGGGCGTCGTAGTCCTCAGCCTTGAGCTCTCGGACGTCCTTCACCGCGCCGCGGGCGATGCGCGCGGACTCGGTGAGCACGTTGCGGCTCTCGGGCATCTCCTCGCCGGTGAGGTGGTTGATCACGTGGTGCTGGGCGATGTTGGGTGCGAAGCACTGCGCCAGCGCGCCGCGCTGGTCCAGGCGCAGCAGGGTGATCACGCTCTCGTGGATCTCCGCGCCGTCGTACACGCCGCAGCCGGAAAGAATCACAGCAACTTTCTTGTTCATAGCGTTCTCCGCTTCACTGGGCCGCCTTCAGGTTCTCCTGGAGGAACGCCTGGGCATGCTGGTGGGCATCCTCGGCCAGCCTGGGTTGGTAGGTATTCAGGTCGCTGCGCTGGTCGAACACGTGGTCGGCCCCGCCGTATTGCACCAGTTGCAGTTGTTCGAGATCGAGCCCGTCCATAGCCGATAGACACTGAAGGTGGTCAGTGATTCTGTCCTTGCCACCGAGAAACATCAGCACCGGCAGGTCGCGCCCCTTGCCCTGGCGCAGGTGCGCGGGGAAACCACAGTAAGGGTAGAAGGCGATGACGCCGCGCACACCGTCCAGCGCCTGCTGGCCGATGCGGGGGAAGCCGTGGCCGGCGTCGCCGTCGTAGGCGAGTGCATCGAGGATGCTCCAGCCGCCATGGGAGTAGCCGAGCAGGGCCATGCGCCGGTGGTCCAGGCGCGGCATCGAGCGGGCGAGGTCGAGGGCGGCGTAGACGTCCAGCGCGCGCTCGTTGCCCCACAGCAGCTTGCCGTCGCAGACCGGATGCCAGTCATGGATGCCGCGCGCTCCCAGGCTGTCGACGAAGAGCAATGCGTAGCCCTGGGGCAGCAGCCATTTCTTCACGTTCTCGACGAAGCCCGGGCTCTGCCCGCTGCAGCCGTGGAATACCAGTACGGTGGGAAAGGGCCCGTCGCCTGCCGGGGTGAACAGGCTGAGGTGGGGCGCCAGGCGCTCGCGTGCGGACGCCAGGTCGTCGGCGGCCGGCAGCAGCGCGGCGCGATAGGGATAGAGTCCCAGGAGGGCGGCCGTGGCGATCAGGATCAGCAGGAGGGAAAGGCTGCGTCGTGTGGTTATGCGCATGTGTCGTCATATGCCGGTTGGGCTGGCATGCCGCGCCAGGGGCCCGGGTAGGCGTGGGCGTAGCATCGAGCCTGGCAATCCTAGTCCCTTGATCGGCATAACGATACGGCTGACATCATGAATTACGTCCTCTACGCGATCCCCTTCTTCTTACTGCTGATCGGCATCGAGCTGCTCGCCGATCGCTGGCGCGGGGTGCGCACCTACCGCACCGCCGATGCCATCAACAGCCTCAGTGCGGGGGTGCTGTCCACCACCAGCGGGCTGCTGACCAAGGCGGTCGGTTTGCTCACCTACACCTACGCCTGGCAGCACCTGGCGCTGTTCGAGTTGCGCGCTGACAGCCCCTGGGTCTGGCTGTTCGCCTTCGTCTTCTACGACTTCTGCTACTACTGGAACCACCGCCTGGGCCACGAGCGCAACGTGCTCTGGGCCGCGCACTCGGTGCATCACCAGAGCGAGGAGTACAACCTCTCGACGGCACTGCGCCAGACCAGTACCGGTTTCCTCTTCGGCTGGATCTTCTACCTGCCGATGGCGGTGGTTGGCGTGCCGCCGCTGGTGTTTCTCACGGTGGCCGCGCTCAACCTGCTCTACCAGTTCTGGGTGCACACGCGCCATGTGCCCAAGCTCGGCTGGTTCGAGTGGTTCTTCATCAGTCCCTCGAACCACCGCGTCCACCATGCGCAGAACGCGGTGTACATGGACCGCAACTACGGTGGCGTCTTCATTCTCTGGGATCGCCTGTTCGGCACCTTCCAGGAGGAGCTGGACGAGGAGCCGGTGGTGTTCGGCGTGACCACGCCCCTGGCCAGCTGGAATCCGATCTGGGCCAACCTGCAGTTCTATGCGGTGTTGTGGCAGGACGCGGTGCGCGCCGGGTCCTGGTGGGACCGCCTGCGCATCTGGTTCATGCGCACCGGCTGGCGCCCCGAGGATGTGGCGCGCAAGTACCCGCAGGCCAAGCCGGACCTGAGCCGCTTCACCAAGTTCGAGGTGCCGTTGTCAGGCGGTCGCACCCTCTATGCGGCGTTGCAGTTTGCTGGCTACGTGGCGGGGGGGAGCTACCTGCTGGGCGTGGGCGACGGCCTGCCGCTCGGTGCCGTGCTGCTGGGCTGGCTATGGGTAGCCTTCGGCCTGTTCGCCATCGGTGCGTGGCTGGAAAATCGGCCCTGGGCACTGCGCCTGGAGCTGGCGCGGCTGGCGCTGAACCTGCCGGTGCTGTGGCTGGCGGGGGTACTCGGCATGCTGCCGGTCAGCCCGCTGGTCTGGCTGGTGCTGGTGGTGCATGGGGTTGCCAGCGTGCTGGCGCTGGTCGCACTGGGGCGGCGTGAAGCGGCGCTGGCGTGACGGTTACGCCTGCGGAGGCTGGTCGGCGTTCGCCTTGGCCTCGCGGCTGTTGCGCAGCCGGCGGCGCAGCCAGAGCAGGCCGCCGATCACCACCAGCACGCCGAGCACCATCAGCTCGTAGCGCTTGAGGTTGCCCAGCATGCCTTCGAGCACGGCGCCGAAGTGGAAGGCGGCGAAGCCCAGGGCCAGGGCCCAGATGATGGCGCCGATGCCGTTGAGGATCAGGTAGCGCAACGGCGGGTAGCCAGACAGGCCGATGGCCACCGGCATCACGGTGCGCAGGCCGTAGACGAAGCGGAAGCTCAGCACCCAGATGTCCGGGTGGCGCCGGATGTGCTCCAGGGCCTTGTCGCCCATCGCCTGCCAGCGCGGGCGCCGGGTGAGGATCTGCCGGCCCTTGTGGCGGCCGAGGTAGTACCACAGCTGGTCGCCGGCATAGCTGCCGAAGAACGCCGTGATCACCACCAGGTTGATATCCATGTAGCCGCGGAACGCGAGAAAGCCGGCCAGGACCAGGATGGTCTCGCCCTCGAAGAAGGTGCCGAGGAAGAGGGCGAAGTAGCCGAAATCCTGGAGAAATTGTTGCAGCATCAGTTAGGCAGCGCGGCAAAAATGAACGCGAAGCCTAACCGGGTTGGCGTTGCGGGAAAAGCTCTAAAGGGTGGCGAACCGCCAGTCGAGGGTCGACTGGTTCACGGCCAGGCCTCGTGGGGCCTCGGAAATTTCGTCGAACGCGACAGAGCGTCGCTGTCATGCATTGTTACCATTCGGTCATAATTGCCGCTTATAAATGTCGCACTGTGTCCTCCTTTGGACCCTGGAGTCTGTCGTGAGCTTTACCCCCGCCAACCGCCTGTTCCCCGCTACCCGCCTGCGCCGCAATCGCCGTGATGACTTCTCCCGCCGCCTGGTGCGCGAAAACACCCTGACCGTCGACGACCTGATCCTCCCGGTGTTCGTGCTGGACGGCGAGAACCGCCGTGAAGCGGTGCCGTCGATGCCGGGCGTCGAGCGCCTGTCCATCGACCTGCTGCTGGAAGCCGCGGCCGGCTGGGTGGCCCTGGGCATCCCCGCGCTGGCGCTGTTCCCGGTGACGCCGCTGGAGCGCAAGTCGCTCGACGGCGCCGAGGCGTGGAACCCGGACGGCATCGCCCAGCGCGCCATCCGCGCCCTGCGCGAGCGCTTCCCGGAACTGGGCGTGATCAGCGACGTGGCCCTGGACCCCTTCACCACCCATGGCCAGGACGGCATCCTCGACGCCGACGGCTATGTGCAGAACGACATCACCGTGGACGCGCTGGTCAAGCAGGCGCTGTCCCACGCCGAGGCCGGCGCCCAGGTGGTCGCGCCCTCGGACATGATGGACGGCCGCATCCAGGCCATCCGCGAGGCCCTTGAACTGGCCGACTTCCCCAACGTGCGGATCATGGCCTACTCGGCCAAGTACGCCAGCGCCTACTACGGTCCCTTCCGCGATGCGGTGGGTTCGGCCGCCAACCTGGGCAAGGCCAACAAGGCCAGCTACCAGATGGACCCGGCCAACGGCGACGAGGCCCTGCACGAAGTGGCTGCCGACCTCGCCGAAGGCGCCGACATGGTCATGGTCAAGCCGGGCATGCCCTACCTGGACATCGTCTGGCGCGTGAAGGACGCCTTCCGCGTGCCGACCTTCGCCTACCAGGTCAGCGGCGAGTACGCCATGCACATGGCGGCCATCCAGAACGGCTGGCTGAGCGAGGCGGTCATACTCGAATCGCTGACCGCATTCAAACGTGCGGGCGCTGATGGCATCCTTACCTACTTCGCCGTGCGTGCCGCAGAAATGCTCAAGGCGGGAGCCTGACTCCCCAGCAGGAAACCAGATGAACACCGATGGACTGAACCAAGCGTCGAATCCCCTACAAGAGCCCGTGCCGGAGCAACCGGTCGCCGAGGCCCCCGCTCCGGCGCCCGTCGAGACTCCGCCGCCGGCCCCCGCGCCGGCTCCGGTGATCCCGGGTCTGGATGACAGCAGCCTGTACATCCACCGGGAGCTGTCGCAGCTGCAGTTCAACATCCGTGTCCTGGAGCAGGCGCTCGACGAGTCCTACCCGCTGCTCGAGCGCCTGAAATTCCTGCTGATCTTCTCCAGCAACCTCGACGAGTTCTTCGAGATCCGTGCCGCCGGCCTGAAGAAGCAGATCACCTTCGCCCGCGAACAGGCGGGTGCCGATGGCCTGCTGCCGCACCAGGCGCTGGCCCGCATCAGCGAGCTGGTGCACGAGCAGGTGGCGCGCCAGTACAGCATCCTCAACGATGTGCTGCTGCCGGAGCTGGCCAAGCACCAGGTCAGCTTCATCCGCCGGCGCTACTGGACGCCCAAGCTCAAGACCTGGGTGCGCCGCTACTTCCGCGACGAGATCGCGCCGATCATCAGCCCCATCGGCCTCGACCCGACGCACCCCTTCCCGCTGCTGGTGAACAAGAGCCTCAACTTCATCGTCGAGCTGGAGGGCGTCGATGCCTTCGGCCGCGACTCGGGCCTGGCGATCATTCCGGCGCCGCGCCTGCTGCCGCGCGTGATCCGCGTACCCGAGGAGATCAGCGGCCCCGGCGACAACTTCGTGTTCCTGTCGTCGATGATCCACGCCCACGCCGACGACCTGTTCCCCGGCATGAAGGTGAAGGGCTGCTACCAGTTCCGCCTGACCCGTAACGCCGATCTTTCGGTGGACACCGAGGACGTCGAGGACCTGGCTCGTGCCCTGCGCGGCGAGCTGTTCTCGCGCCGCTACGGCGATGCGGTGCGCCTGGAGGTGGCCGACACCTGCCCGAAACACCTGTCCGACTACCTGCTCAAGCAGTTCGGCCTGGCCGAGAGCGAGCTGTACCAGGTCAACGGCCCGGTAAACCTGACCCGCCTGTTCAGCATCACCGGGCTGGACAGCCACCCCGAGCTGCAGCACCCGAGCTTCACCCCGGTGATCCCCAAGCTGCTGCAGAAGGCCGAGAACCTGTTCAGCGTGGTGGGCAAGCAGGACATCCTGCTGCTGCACCCCTTCGAGTCCTTCACCCCGGTGGTGGACTTCCTGCGCCAGGCGGCCAAGGACCCCAACGTCCTGGCGATCAAGCAGACGCTGTACCGCGCCGGTGCCAACTCCGAGATCGTCGACGCCCTGGTGGAAGCGGCACGCAACGGCAAGGAGGTCACCGCGGTGATCGAGCTGCGCGCGCGCTTCGACGAGGAATCCAACCTGCAGCTGGCCAGCCGCCTGCAGGCTGCCGGCGCCGTGGTGATCTATGGTGTGGTCGGCTTCAAGACCCACGCCAAGATGATGCTCATCCTGCGCCGCGAGGATGGCGAGCTGCGCCGCTATGCCCACCTGGGCACCGGCAACTACCACGCCGGCAACGCGCGCCTGTACACCGACTACAGCATGCTCACCGCCGACGACGCGCTCTGCGAGGACCTGCACAAGCTGTTCAACCAGCTGATCGGCATGGGCAAGACGCTGCGCATGAAGAAGCTGCTGCATGCGCCCTTCACCCTGAAGAAGTCGTTGCTGGACATGATCGCCAAGGAGGCCCTGCACGCCACCGAAGGCAAGCCGGCGCACATCATGGCCAAGGTCAACTCGCTGACCGACCCGAAGGTCATCCGCGCGCTGTACAAGGCCAGCCAGAGCGGCGTGAAGATCGACCTGGTGGTGCGTGGCATGTGCTGCCTGCGCCCGGGCATCCCTGGCGTCTCGCACAACATCCAGGTGCGCTCGATCATCGGCCGCTTCCTCGAACACAGCCGCATCTACTACTTCCTCAATGGTGGCGACGAGCTGCTCTACCTCTCCAGTGCCGACTGGATGGAACGCAACCTCGACATGCGCGTGGAGACCTGCTTCCCGGTGGAGGGCAAGAAGCTCATCACCCGGGTCAAGAAGGAGCTGGAGACCTACCTCGCCGACAACACCCACAGCTGGGCCCTGCAGCCCGACGGTCGCTACCTGCGCAACAGCCCCAGCGGCAACCAGAACCCGCGCAGCGCCCAGGCCATCCTGCTGGACAAGCTGCTCAACCCGCCGGTCAGCGCGCGCTGACCGGTCTTCTCGCGAGGCGGGGCAGCGGACCGCACCAACGAAAACGGGGCCCTCTGGCCCCGTTTCGCTGTGCGCTCCCGGCGTCTCGCTTCAGCTCACCTGCAGGGTGAAGTCGATGCGCTTGAGCCAGGTGGCTTCCTGTTCGAAGTCCGCCTGGGTCAGCGGGTTGGCCGCCAGCCAGTTCTCGGGGAACTGCACGTCCAGGCTCTGCGGGCCCACCTTCAGGCGGACCTGGGGGGTCTCCTGGCTGGTGCGGATGTGGTGGAAGAGGATGGCGAAGCGCAGCAGCACGCAAAGGCGGATGAGCTTGACCCCCTCGTCGCCGAACTCGGCGAACTTGTCCTTGGGGATGTTGCGGCGGTGGCCACGGACCAGCAGCGCGAGCATCTGCTGGTCCTGGCGGGAGAAGCCCGGCAGGTCCGAGTGCTCGATCAGGTAGGCACCGTGCTTGTGGTACTGGTAGTGGGCGATGTCCATGCCGATCTCGTGGACGCGGGCGCCCCAGACCAGCAGGTCGCGGTGCCACTCGTCGTCCAGCTCCCAGGCGTCCGCCACCTGCTCCAGCGCTTCCAGGGCCTTGGCCTCGACGCGGGCCGCCTGCTCGGCGTCGGCGTGGCAGCGTTCCATCAGCGCGCTGAGGGTGCGTTCGCGTACGTCCTCGTGATGGTGGCGGCCCAGCAGGTCGTAGAGCACGCCTTCGCGCAGGGCGCCTTCGGAATGGGTCATGTGCTTGAGTTCGAGGGCGTCGAAGATGGCTTCGAGGATCGCCAGGCCGGCGGGGAAGATGGCACGGCGATCGGGCTTGATGCCGTCGAGTTCGAGCTTCTCCACCTCGCCCAGCTTGAACAGCTTGCGCTTGAGCCAGGCCAGGCCTTCCGGGTTGACTTCGCCACTGCCCATGCCGGCCGCTTGGATCGCCAGGCCGACGGCGCGGATGGTGCCCGAGGCGCCCACCGCCTGCTGCCAGCCGAGGCGGCGCAGGCTGTATTCGATGCCCATCAGCTCCAGGCGCGCGGCGGTGTAGGCCTGGGCGTAGCGGGCGGGGGTGATCTTGCCGTCGCGGAAGTAGCGCTGGGTGTAGCTCACGCAGCCCATCTGCAGGCTTTCGCGCAGTTGCGACTCGAAGCGCTGGCCGATGATGAACTCGGTGCTGCCGCCGCCGATATCGGCCACCAGGCGCTTGCCGGGGGTGTCGGCGATGCTGTGGGAGACGCCCAAGTAGATGAGGCGGGCTTCCTCGCGACCGGAGATGACTTCCACCGGGTGGCCGAGGATGGCCTCGGCGCGGCGGATGAATTCGGCGCGGTTGCGCGCCTCGCGCAGGGCGTTGGTGCCGACGATGCGCACCGCGCCCTCGGGCAGGCTGTTGGTCATCTGGGCGAAGCGGCGCAGGCAGTCGAGGCCGCGCTGCATGGCTTCCTCGCTGAGCATGCGCTCGTCATCCAGGCCGGCGGCGAGCTGCACCTTGTCACCGAGGCGCTCGAGGATGCGGATCTCCCCGTGATCGGCCTTGGCCAGCACCATGTGGAAGCTGTTGGAGCCCAGGTCGATGGCTGCGATCAGGGAAGGGGTTTCGGCGCGACGGGTCGAGGGCATGGTCTTGGTGTCTCGTTTCTGAACGGCGCCATCCTGCCACGATCGTCACGTTGCGCCAACGCGAGTCGTGGAACGCTCGTGCAAGGAAATGGCAGGCAGCTGAGCAGAATGCCACGGAGAAGTTTCCGCTTCATGACGGCCGCCTCCTTACTATAGGCGGCGCCCCGCCTCCCGGTGGCGGTGTTCGCGAGGGCCTCGACACGGGGCGATAAATGGCCGCGGCGGATTGACGCGCAGCCGGTTATCCATCAGTTTTCCAACGCACCTCCATAGGAAGGCTCAATCGCCAGCAGCTTTCGGTCCGGGGAAAGCCGGGCTATGATGGCCGCCAATTTCCGCATCCGAATCCACGGAGAACATCCATGAGCGAACTCATCTCCCACGTTAGCGACGCCAGCTTCGAGCAGGACGTGCTCAAGGCCGAAGGCGCTGTGCTGGTCGATTACTGGGCCGAGTGGTGTGGCCCGTGCAAGATGATCGCCCCCGTCCTCGACGAGATCGCCAAGGACT
The DNA here is from genome assembly GCF_003234055.1 of Pseudomonas sp. 57B-090624. NCBI lineage: Bacteria > Pseudomonadati > Pseudomonadota > Gammaproteobacteria > Pseudomonadales > Pseudomonadaceae > Pseudomonas > Pseudomonas sp. 57B-090624. Next base: position 35,701 of record NZ_QKRU01000018.1, on the reverse strand, counting down.
ACCAGGGCAAGCTGAAGATCTGCAAGCTGAACATCGACGAGAACCAGGACACCCCGCCGAAATACGGCGTGCGCGGCATCCCGACCCTGATGCTGTTCAAGAACGGCAACGTCGAAGCGACCAAGGTCGGCGCCCTGTCCAAGTCCCAGCTGGCGGCCTTCCTCGACGCCAACATCTGAGTCCCGCCGGGCCTCCGGCGAGCCTTCGGGCCGTAACGAGAAACCCCGCAATGTGCGGGGTTTTTTGTTGAATCGGTACTAGACGCCCCCGGATGCGGGTGTTAAATTCGGGTCCGCAACGTCATTCCGTTGCCCTTCGCAAGCCGCCGCCGACGCATTCCAAATCGAATAAGCACAGCGATCCTGTCGCCTCTCCGCGGCGCGGCCTCTAAAGCTCAACGCTTTCCTTCCTTCTCAATTTTCGTACTTACGTCATTCCTATGAATCTGACCGAACTCAAGCAAAAGCCGATTGCCGAACTGCTGGAAATGGCCGAACAGATGGGCCTCGAGAACATGGCCCGTTCGCGCAAGCAGGACGTGATCTTCGCCCTGCTGAAAAAGCATTCCAAAGGCGGCGAGGAAATCTCCGGTGACGGCGTGCTGGAGATTCTCCAGGACGGTTTTGGCTTCCTGCGCTCCGCAGACTCCTCCTACCTGGCCGGCCCGGACGACATCTACGTCTCGCCCAGCCAGATCCGCCGCTTCAACCTGCGTACCGGCGACACCATCATCGGCAAGATCCGCCCGCCGAAAGAAGGCGAGCGTTACTTCGCGCTCCTGAAGGTCGACTCGATCAACTTCGACCGCCCGGAGAACGCCAAGAACAAGATCCTGTTCGAGAACCTGACGCCCCTGTTCCCCAACGAGCGCCTGAAGATGGAAGCCGGCAACGGCTCCACCGAAGACCTCACCGGCCGCGTGATCGATCTCTGCGCGCCGATCGGCAAGGGCCAGCGCGGCCTGATCGTCGCCCCGCCGAAGGCGGGCAAGACCATCATGCTGCAGAACATCGCGGCCAACATCACCCGCAACAACCCCGAGTGCCACCTGATCGTCCTGCTGATCGACGAGCGCCCGGAAGAAGTGACCGAGATGCAGCGCACCGTGCGCGGCGAAGTGGTCGCCTCCACCTTCGACGAACCGCCGACCCGCCACGTGCAGGTCGCCGAGATGGTGATCGAGAAGGCCAAGCGCCTGGTCGAGCACAAGAAGGACGTGGTCATCCTGCTGGACTCCATCACCCGTCTGGCGCGTGCCTACAACACCGTGATCCCGAGCTCCGGCAAGGTGCTCACCGGTGGTGTCGACGCCCATGCCCTGGAGAAGCCCAAGCGCTTCTTCGGTGCCGCCCGTAACATCGAGGAAGGCGGTTCGCTGACCATCATCGCCACTGCGCTGGTCGAGACCGGCTCGAAGATGGACGAGGTGATCTACGAAGAGTTCAAGGGCACCGGCAACATGGAGCTGCCGCTGGACCGCCGCATCGCCGAGAAGCGCGTGTTCCCCGCCATCAACATCAACAAGTCCGGTACCCGCCGCGAAGAGCTGCTGACCGCCGACGACGAACTGCAGCGCATGTGGATCCTGCGCAAGCTGCTGCACCCGATGGACGAGATCGCCGCCATCGAGTTCCTGCTCGACAAGCTCAAGGACACCAAGACCAACGACGAATTCTTCATGTCCATGAAGCGCAAGTAAGGTCTGGTTGGTACCAGGAAGGCCGGGGAAACCCGGCCTTCGCGTTTGCGCGATTCGTCGTGGCCTTCTGAATAACCCAGTTCGGCGCTAAACTTTGCGCCCCGACCTGCACGCCCCATGCGAGGCTCAAGCATGCAGTATCGCGATCTGCGCGAATTCATCAGCGGCCTGGAACAGCGTGGCGAGCTCAAGCGCGTCACCGCCCCGGTCTCGCCGATCCTGGAAATGACCGAAATCTGCGACCGCACCCTGCGCAAGCAAGGCCCGGCGCTGCTCTTCGAGAACCCCACCGGCTACGACATCCCCGTGCTCGGCAACCTGTTCGGCACGCCCGGGCGCGTGGCCCTCGGCATGGGCGCGGATGACGTCTCCGAGCTGCGCGAGATCGGCAAGCTGCTGGCCTTCCTCAAGGAGCCCGAGCCACCCAAGGGGCTCAAGGACGCCTGGTCCAAGCTGCCGATCTTCAAGAAGGTCATCAGCATGGCGCCCAAGGTCCTCAAGGACGCTCCCTGCCATGAAGTGATCGAGGAAGGCGACGACGTCGATCTCGGCAAGCTGCCCATCCAGCACTGCTGGCCGGGTGACGTGGCACCGCTGATCACCTGGGGCCTGACCATCACCCGCGGCCCCAACAAGGAGCGGCAGAACCTCGGCATCTACCGCCAGCAGGTGATCGGCCGCAACAAGGTCATCATGCGCTGGCTCAGCCACCGTGGCGGCGCGCTGGACTTCCGCGAGTGGTGCCAGAAGCACCCGAACACGCCCTACCCCGTCTGCGTCGCCCTCGGCGCCGACCCGGCGACCATCCTCGGCGCGGTGACCCCGGTGCCGGATACCCTCTCCGAGTACGCCTTCGCCGGCCTGCTGCGCGGCCACCGTACCGAACTGGTCAAGGCCATCGGCTCCGACCTGCAGGTCCCGGCCAGTGCCGAGATCGTGCTGGAAGGCGTGATCCATCCCGGCGAGACGGCGCCGGAAGGCCCCTACGGCGACCACACCGGCTACTACAACGAGGTCGACACCTTCCCGGTGTTCACCGTCGAGCGCATCACCCGCCGGCGCAAGCCCATCTACCACAGCACCTACACCGGCCGCCCGCCGGATGAGCCGGCCATTCTCGGTGTGGCGCTGAACGAAGTCTTCGTACCGATCCTGCAGAAGCAGTTCCCCGAGATCACCGACTTCTACCTGCCGCCCGAAGGCTGCTCCTACCGCATGGCGGTGGTGACCATGAAGAAGCAGTACCCCGGCCACGCCAAGCGCGTGATGCTCGGCGTCTGGTCGTTCCTGCGCCAGTTCATGTACACCAAGTTCGTCATCGTCACGGACGACGACATCAACGCCCGCGACTGGAACGACGTGATCTGGGCCATCACCACGCGCATGGACCCCAAGCGCGACACGGTGATGATCGACAACACCCCCATCGACTACCTGGACTTCGCCTCGCCCATCTCCGGCCTCGGCTCGAAGATGGGCCTGGATGCCACCCACAAGTGGCCGGGCGAGACCACCCGCGAATGGGGCCGGGCCATCGTCAAGGACGAGGCGGTGACCCGCCGCGTCGACGACATCTGGTCCAGCCTGGGTATCGACTGATGCGGGTCACGCTGCAACCGTCCGGCGCGGTCCTGGAGACCCAGGCCGGCGAGAACATCCTCGCGGCGGCCCGGCGCCTCGGCTACGACTGCCCGCAGAGCTGCCGCAACGGCAACTGCCACATCTGCGCCGCCCTGCTCGTCGAGGGCCGGGTACTCCAGGCCGGCGCCGAGCTCGACCACGGCGAACTCTTCACCTGCCTGGCCGAACCCCTGGAAGACTGCGTGCTGCACTGGGACGGCGTGCTCGCTCCCGGCGAGCTGCCGGTGCGCACGCTCAATTGCCAGGTCAGCGCCTGCATCGATGCCGGTGGCGATGTCTGGCGCGTGCGCCTGCGCGCCCCGGCCGGCAAGCCGCCGCGCTACCACGCCGGACAATACCTGCTGGTCGCGCGCAAGGATGGCGAATCCTCGGCCTTCTCCCTGGCCTCGGCGCCGAGCGAAGGGCGCGAGATCGAACTGCACATCCTCGCCCGCGAGCCCAGCGCCCAGGCCCTGCTGGCGCAGCTGCAGCGCACCGGCATCGCCCGGGTGCAGATGCCTTTCGGCGACACCCACCTCGCCGAGCTTCCCGAGGGTCCGCTGGTGCTGATCGCCGCCGGCACCGGCATGGCGCAGATGCACAGCCTGATCGAGCATTGCCGCGCCACGGGGTTCAGGCACCCGGTGCACCTGTACTGGGGGGCGCGGCGGCCGGAGGATTTCTACGAGCTGCCGCACTGGGCGCAGTGGCAGGGCCTCGACAACCTGACCCTGCACCAGGTGGTCAGCGATGCCTGTGGCTGGCAGGGCCGTTGCGGCCTGCTGCACGAAGCGGTACGCCAGGACTTCCCCGACCTGAAGCCGCTGCACGTCTACGCCAGCGGCTCGCCGGCCATGGTCTACGCGACCCTCGACGCCCTGGTGGCGGCGGGGATGGACGCCCACCAGATGCGAGCCGACGTCTTCGCCTACGCCCCCCGGGCGTGAGCCCCAGCGCCAGCCGCCCTCCCGGCGGCCCGGTCACGCTCGGCGGGGGCGATGAGTCTCGCATCGCCACCTGCGTGCCCGTCGCGGCCCCGAGCCGCCTGCGCTCGACGCGACGCCTGCCATGGCGGCCGTACCGGGCCGTCTAGGACAGGTACGAAAACACCGCCTTTTCATGTACGGCCATAGGTGGCCTGCCTATGATCGCGGCTGCCGGCAAAACTCCCTATCTCATCACTCGCGCGGCCGCTCCAGCGGTCCTGTTCGCCTGGCCTCGTGCCGTGCCGTGACTATCGAGGAACAGTTATGTCGAGCTTCCGATTGAACGCCCTTTCCCGTGCCACCCGCCGATGGAGTGCCAGCCTGGGTGCGGCCCTGCTCCTGCCGAGCGGCATGGCGCTGGCCGATGACAGCCAGCACGGCACCGAATCAATCATCCAGGGGCATTTCCTCAACCTCCAGTCATCGAATGCCAGGGCGACCCCGTTCAGCGCCGCCGAGGCCGGAACCGAGCAACTGGAGCAGGAAACCGGGATGCGCGTGCGCAGCCTCACCCCGCGAGCCGGCGATGCATTCAAGAACCTGCAGGTCATGACCGGGCAGCTCGAGGGGCGCGCGCGCACTCTCAGCGCCCCCGGGGAAATGACGCTGGCCGCGCGGCCCGATGGCAGCTTCGTTGCGCTGCTGCCGGACGCCAACGCCATCATCCGCGGCGACGCCAGTGGCCAGCAGTCGATGATCCGCTTCGATCCGGGCGCTGCCTTCGCGCCGGATGGCGTCGACTACATCGCCGGTGATGACAGCGAGATGCCGGCCTTGAAGGAGTCGCGCAGCGGCCAGCGCACGTTCCAGGTCAACCGCAACATCCAGGGCGAAACCGTGATCGACCTGTTGGCCGGTTTCTCGCAAAAGGCCGCGGACTACATCGGTGACCACGAAGCCTTTGCCCTGGCCCAGGTGGCCTCGGTCAACCGTGCACTGCGACAGTCCCAGGTGCAGGGCGTGCGCCTGCGCCTGGTGGGCACCCAGGTGGTGGCCCAGGACGCTCCCATCACCGGCTCCAGCCTGAGCCAGGTGCGCAACGTCTTCGCCGAAGGCATGCGTCGCTACAGCCCGGACGTGGTCGCCAGCTTCGTCGTGGGTACTCCCGGCGTGGACACCGCCGTCGGCTGGGGCCATATGCCCGGGCGCTACACCATCAACTCCATCAAGTCGTCCACCGTGTTCCGCCACGAGCTGGGCCACAACATCGGCGGCGGCCACTGCTCCGATGGCAGGAGCTACACCTGGGGCTACCACAACGGCCGGGTCGGCACCATCCTCTGCGGCAACCATGTCGGCTACTTCTCCAACCCGGACGTCAAGGACAGCCGGGGTGTGCCGTTGGGCGACGCGGACACCGCCAACATGGCCCGGGTCTGGCGGGAAAGGGCGGCGCGGATGTCGGCCTACAGCCCTTCCGTCGTGCCCCTGGAAGAGGAACAGGGCACCTCCATCCTCAGTCAGAAGGTGAGCCTGAGCAGCAAACAGACGCGCTACTTCCCGGTGGACGTTCCCGAAGGCACCCGGCGCCTGGTGTTCAGCGTGGTGGACGGCGAGCTCACCGAGAAGGCCGGCCAGGTCCAGTTGCTGCTCAAGCGCGGCGCCCAGCCCAGCGGCGCCAGCTTCGACTACCGCTCGGCGCGTAGCCACAACGTCTCCCTGGGGGTGAACGACCCGCAGCCGGGGCGCTGGTACCTGGCGATCAACACCGACAACCTCGCCACCCAGGACCAGGTGCTTGAGGTTCACGCCTATGGCCTGACCCAGGACAGCGCCCAGGGCCGCTACCTGAAGTTCGTCGCCACCTCGGCGGTGGATGGCAAGGACACCGCCAGTGTCGCCGAGCTGCTGCTGGTGGATGCCAAGGGCAAGGCCCTGCCCCGCGAGAGCTGGACAATCCTGTCCACCAGCAGTGCGGTGCCTGGCGCGGCGGTCGGCAACCACGCGATCGATGGCAACCCCAACTCCTACTGGAGCACGGCCGCAGGTGCACGCTACCCCCATGAAATGGTGATCGACCTGGGTGCCGCTAGCCGCTTCTCGCAACTGCACTACCTGCCCCGCCAGGACGCGGGCCTTAGCGGCAACATCAAGGGCTACCAGGTCTACGGCAGCAGCAGCGTCAACGGTGGCTGGAACCTGCTGGCCGATGGCGAATTCAGCGCCGACAACGACGTCAAGGCCGCATCCCTCAAGCCGGTGAACGCCGGCCAGCCTCCGCTGGCGATGATCAGCGGCAAGACCGAAGCCCGTGCCGGGGACCGGATAGTCCTGGACGCCTCCGGCTCCAGTGATCCCCAGGGCAATGCCCTGAGCTTCGCCTGGGAGGCCTCGCCGCGCCTGGACTTCGACTACGACGGCGCGCGTATCGGCTTCACCGCGCCGGAACTGCAGGCGGACACCCGCTATCGCTTCACCCTGACCCTGAGCAATGGCAAGCAGAGCAGCACCCGGACCCACGAGGTGCTGGTCAAGGGCAAGGCCGCCACCGCCAGCTGCAAGCCGGAGTGGACCGTGAGGGGCACCTATGTCGGCAACGACACGGTGCAGTGGAAGGGGCGTCAGTACCAGGCCCGCTGGTGGACCTCGGGCGCCGAGCCGGGGCTGGCCGGCACCACCGGCCCGGACGGCGCCGGCAAGGTCTGGCGTGACCTGGGCCCCTGCCAGAGCGGCGGCGAGAAACCGGTCGAGCCGCCGGTGGCGGAGGTCAAGCCGCCCGTGGCGGTGATCGGCGGTGCCAGCGAGGCCAAGCCGGGCGAAACCGTCTACCTCAACGCCACTGCTTCCAGCGACCCGGCGGGCCTGAAGCTCAGCTACAGCTGGAGCGTCAGCCCCAGCGTCGCGTTTGAGGCCGCCGGCACCCTGATGAAATTCGTCGCCCCGAAGGCCGACAAGGATGTCGTCTATGACGTCAGCCTGACCGTCAACAATGGCAAGCACAGCACAACCCGCGTGCATCAGGTCAGGGTGCCCGCCGAGAAGCCGGTGCAGGTCAAGCCGCCGGTGGCCAGCATCGCTGGCGCCAGCCAGGCCAAGGGCGGTGAAACAGTGACCCTGGACGCCGCAGGCTCCAGCGATCCAGCCGGCCTGGCACTGAGCTACCAGTGGACCGTGACGCCCAGCGTCGCCTTCCAGGCCTCGGGATCGAAACTGAGCTTCGTCGCGCCCAGGAGCGACAAGGACATCAGCTACCGCTTCACCCTGAACCTGGGCAACGGCACCCATGTGGCCAGCCGCGACCACAGCGTGAGGGTGCTGGCGGACAAGGTGGAAACCCCGACCGGCTGCCAGGGTGCCTGGAGCCCCCAGGGAACCTACTGGACCAATGACAAGGTCAGCCACAACGGTCGCTTCTACGTCGCCCGCTGGTGGACCAAGGGCAACGAGCCCACTGCCGCCACCATCGGTGGCGAAGGCAGCGGCAAGGTCTGGAGGGACGCGGGCGCCTGCAACTGATGCGCTCCGCTGACCGGTAGCGCGCCAATCGGCGTGTGCTAACCGGTACTTCCGGGCCCCGGGTTGGCGACATCCATCGTTGTCGTCAACCTGGGGCGCACCGAATCCGGCATAAGCCGGGCGGCCCGCAGGATGGGTAGAGCGAAGCGAAACCCATGCGGTAAGCACGGGCAGGGTGCTCGCCGGGAAGGCCGCTTGATGGGGTTCATACCTCTACCCATCCCACGGTCAACCGGCCGGGGATCACGCCAGCTCGGGAAACTCCGCGCGCAGCTCCGCTGCCAGCCACCCCAGGAACCATTGGATATCGGCACTGACCGCTTCGGTCGGCAGCAGCGCCTGGTAACTCTCCAGCGGCGCCTGCAGCGACACGGGGCGTACCAGCAGGCCGGTGGCCAGTTCCTGGCTCACCAGCACCTCGTTGGCCAGGGCGATGCCGTGGCCCTTCTCGGCCATGCTCAGCGCGTGGTCGTTGCTCACGTAGAGCACATCGGAACTGACCCGCACGGCGCAACCGACGGCCGCCAGCCAGGCGTTCCACCATTCACCGTCGTCCACATGGATCAGCTTGTGCCGCGCCAGCTCGTCGGCTCCTGCGATCGGGCCGTGGGCGGCCAGGTACTCCGGCGAGCACACCGGGAACACATTGGGTTGCAGCAGGGTGGCCCTGCATTGCGGGTACTGCCCGGGCATGCCGTAGACGATGCCCAGGTCGGCGCCCTGGCCGTCCACGGCGGTGAAGGTGGGGTTGGGCTCGATGGCGATCTTCAGCCCCGGCCGCAATTGGCGCAGCGACTCCATGCGCGGCATCAGCCAGCGCTTGGCGAAGGCCGGCACGGCGAGGATGCGCAACCAGCGCGGGGTGTCGCTGGCCGCCACCTCGGCGCCGGCCTCGGCGATCTGCCGCAGCGCCCGCGACACCTTGGCGTGGTAGCGCCGCCCGGCCTCGGTGAGTAGCACGCCGCGTGGCGTACGTTCCAGCAACTGCACGCCGAGCCAGTCCTCCAGCAGGCGCACATGGCGGCCGATGGCCGGCTGGGTGACGTGCAGCGCCCGTGACGCGGCGACGTAGCTGCCGAGGCGGGCAGCGGCCTCGAAGGCGCGCAGGGCGTTGAGCGGCGGCAGGCGTGGTTCGGCCATCACGGGACTCCTGGCTGTTAATTTTATTAACAGCCAATGTAAGGAAATTGAAGTTTCCTGTCGCGTGTATTTGGCCGAGTATCCGGGCCAGGCAGCGCCATAACGACAACCAGCGCGCCCGCTCCACCCGCTCGCCACGAGCCCTCAGTCCTGCCCAGAACAACGAGAAGTCCCGCCAGCGGACACCACGCGGCGAGGACACGGAGGTAAGGCCATGAACGCCCTGCATGCAGTGCAGACCGCAGCGGTATCCATTCGCGCGGTCCGCAAGGTCTACGGCGATCCGCAATCCGGGCCCGTCGCCCTCAAGCACGTCGACCTGGAAATCCGCGACAACGAGTTCTTCACCCTTCTCGGCCCATCCGGCTGCGGCAAGACCACCCTGCTGCGGATGATCGCCGGCTTCGAATACCCCAGCGCCGGCAGCATCCACCTCTATGGCGAGGACATCGCCGACCTGCCGCCCTACGCGCGCCCGGTCAACACGGTGTTCCAGCACTACGCGCTGTTCCCGCACATGACCATCGCCCAGAACCTGGCCTTCGGCCTGGAATCCCAGCCGCTGGGCCGGGCCATGAGCCGCGCCCAGGTCGCCGAGCGCGTGGCCGAGATGCTCGCCCTGGTGCAGATGGAGCGCTTCGCCGACCGTCGCCCGACGCAGCTGTCCGGCGGCCAGCAGCAACGCGTCGCCCTGGCCCGCGCCCTGGCGCCGCACCCCCGGGTGCTGCTGCTGGACGAGCCGCTCTCGGCCCTCGACCTCAAGCTGCGCCAGGCGATGCGCGAGGAATTGAAGGTGATCCAGGCGAAGACCGGCATCACCTTCATCTTCGTCACCCACGACCAGGAAGAGGCCCTGACCCTGTCCGACCGCATCGCGGTGTTCTCGGAGGGCCAGGTGCAGCAGGTCGGCACCCCGCAGGAAATCTACGAGCGCCCGCGCAATCGTTTCGTCGCCGACTTCATCGGCGAGACCAACTTCCTCGACGCCCAGGTGCTGAGCCTCGATGGCGCCCGGGCGCTGTGCCAGGGACCGGGCGGGCAGCCGTTCCAGGCCGAATCCGTCGACGGCGTGCTGCCGGGCAGCCGGGTCAGCCTGTCGATCCGCCCCGAGCGCGTGCACCTGGGCGGTGTCGATACCGTCGGCGCACTGCCCTGCCGGGTGGAGGCACAGGTGTACCTGGGCACCGACCTGCAGTACCGGGTGAGCCTCGACGACGGCACCCGGCTGACCGTGCGCATGCCCAACAGCCTGGAGCGTCACCAGCGCTTCGGCGTCGGCGAGCGCGCCGCGCTGCAGTTCGAGAACGGCAGCGCCAGCGTCCTGCTGGACTGAGCCCGGAGGCTGACATGCATCGATCCACCCTCACCGGCGCCGCCCTGCACGCGCGCCGGCAATCCCTGCGCAACCTGCTCGGCGTCAGCCCGGCGCTGCTCGCCATCGGCCTGTTCCTGATCGTCCCCATCCTGCTGGTGGTCGGCTATTCGCTGATGGAAGCCAACCCCTACGGCGGGGTCGAGCCGGTGTTCAGCACCGAGTCCTACCTGTCGCTGCTGTTCGAGCGGCAACTGGACGACAGCCTGGCCTTCGTCGACGCCTACCTGCTGATCGCCCTGCGCTCCATCGGCATCGCCGCGGCGACCACGCTGGTGACCCTGCTGATCGGCTTCCCGGTGGCGGTGTGGCTGGCCATGCAGCCGCCCCACAAGCGCGGCCTGCTGATCTTCCTCATCACCGTGCCGTTCTGGGCCAACCTGCTGATCCGCACCTACGCCTGGATCCTGCTGCTGCGCGAGACCGGCGTGGTCAACGGCACGCTGGTGGGCCTGGGGCTGGTCGACCAGCCGCTGCAGCTGCTCTACACCGACGGCGCGGTGCTGCTGGGGCTGGTGTACACCTACGCGCCCTTCGTGGTGCTGCCGATCTACGCCACCCTGGAGAAGATGGACATGCGCCTGCTGGAGGCGGCCCAGGACCTCTACGCCGGCCGCTGGCGCACCCTGCGCACGGTGGTGCTGCCCATCGCCCGGCCGGGCATCCTCGCCGGGGCCATCCTCACCTTCGTGCCCTGCCTCGGCGCCATGGTGGCCCCGGAGCTGCTCGGCGGCGGCACGCGGATGATGCTCGGCAACCTGATCTTCCGGCAGTTCAGCGATGCCCGTAACTGGCCCTTCGGCTCCGCCCTGGCGCTGGTGCTGATGGCCGCGGTGATGCTGGTGCTGACCCTCTACGCACTGCGCGCCGAGCGCGTGCGCATCGCCCGGGGAGGTGTGTGATGAACCTGTTCAAGCGCCGCCTCGGCGTCCACCACTTCCCCGGTTTCGGCGGCTTCAGCCTGCTGTTCTATCTCTACCTCTACGCGCCGATCCTGGTCCTGGTGGTGCTGTCGTTCAACGCCAACCAGTCGGCCACGGTGTGGAGCGGCTTCAGCCTCGACTGGTACCGCGCCGCCTTCGCCAACCAGGCGCTGCGCCAGGCCGCCGGCAACAGCCTGCTGATCGCCCTGTGCGCCAGCCTGATCGCCACCGCCATCGCCACCCTGGCGGCCCTGGCCACCTCGCGCGGCGCCCGCTTCAAGGGCCTGCGCCTGTCGATGGGCACCATCATGCTGCCGCTGGTGCTGCCCGAGATCGTGGTCGGCGTCGCCACCCTGGCGCTGTTCTCCACCCTTGGCCTGTCCCTGGGCTACGGCAACCTGATCATCGCCCACACGGTGTTCTGCATCCCCTTCGCCTACCTGCCGATCCGCGCGCGCCTCAACGACATGGACCTGTCCCTGGAGCAGGCCGCCGCGGACCTCTACGCCGGGCCCTGGCGCACCCTGCGCAAGGTCACCTTGCCGCTGCTGATGCCGGGGATCCTCTCCGGGCTGATGCTGGCCTTCATCGTCTCGCTGGATAACTTCGTGATCTCGATGATGGTCTCCCAGGCCGGCACCACCACGCTGCCGATCTTCATCTTCGGCCTGCTGCGCATGGGCGTGACGCCCGACGTGAACGCCGTGTCGACGCTGATCCTCGGCGTCTCCGTGCTCTTCGTGACCCTGTCCTGGCTGCTTGGCAGGCAAAGAACCTGACCCTGGAGAATTGACGCATGAAAAAGCTGATCGCTGTTCTGGGTACTTCGCTGGGCCTCGCCCTGGCGGCCAACGTGCAGGCCGCCGGCACGCTCAACGTCATCAGTTGGAGCGGCTATTTCTCGCCGCAGATCCTGGAGAAGTTCGAGAAGGAGAGCGGCATCAAGGTCACGGTGGACTCCTACGATTCCAACGAGACGCTGCTGGCCAAGCTCAAGCAGGGCGGCGCCGGCTACGACGTCGCCATCCCCTCCCACCAGTTCGTGCCGATCCTCATCCAGGAGCAGTTGCTGGAGCGCTTCGAGCCCGGCAAGCAGGCCTACTACCAGGGCTTCACCGCCAACCTGCAGAAGCCCGCCTGGGACCCGGAGGGCGCCTACGCCGCACCCTTCATCTGGGGCACCACCAGCGTGGTGGTCAACCGCGAGCGCTACCAGGGCGAGGCGGACAGCTACGCGCTGCTGTTCAAGCCGCCGGCGGAGCTGCAGGGGCGCATCAACATGTTCGACTCGGTCAGCGAGGTGATCGACACCGCCAGCCTCTACCTGGGCATCCCGCTGTGCAGCGAGGACCCCAGGCAGATGCAGCAGGTGCTGGCGCTGCTCAAGCAGCAGAAGCCCCATGTGCGCACCTACAGCTCCAAGGCCGGTGCCATCCGCGAGAGCCTGGCGGCCGGCGAGCTGGACATGTCGATGTTCTGGGGCGGTTCCTCGCTGCGCGCACGGGAGATGAAGCCGAGCCTCCAGTACCTCTACCCGAAGGAAGGCGTGATGGCCTGGGTGGACAACCTGGTGATCCCCAAGGGCGCGCGCAACCTGGATAACGCCAAGGCCTTCATCGCCTTCCTCAGCCAGCCGGAGAACGCCGCGCTGACGCAGAATTTCCTCAAGCACCAGAGCCCGGTGCAGGGCGTCGAGCCCTACCTCGAGCCGGGCCTCAAGGACGCCCCGGAGCTGCACATCCCCGAAGGCACCAAGGTGGTGTTCAGCCAGACCTGCGGCGCTGGCGCCATCCGCCTGGCCGACCGCCTGTGGACCAACCTGATGCGTTGATGAACACCGCCCCCGCCGGCGCGGGGGCGCATAACCAGAACGAGACGGAACGAGATCACTGCCCATGAGTCATGCAACCCCGATCAGCGAGCTGGTGCGCCTGCCGGCCGCCGAGCTGGCCGAGCGCATCCGCGCGCGCGATGTGTCCTGCCGCGAGGTGATGCTGGATTACCTGGCCCAGATCGAGCGCTTCAACCCGGCGGTCAATGCGCTGGTCAGCCTGCAACCGGCCGAGGCGTTGCTGGCCCAGGCCGACGAGCGCGACGCCGAGCTGGCGCAGGGCCTCTACCGGGGCTGGATGCACGGTCTGCCCCACGCGGTGAAGGACCTCTCGGCGGTCAGGGGCATCACCACCACCTACGGCTCGCCCTTGTTCCGCGACCACGTGCCGGCACGTGACGGCATCATGGCCGAGCGCCTGCGCGCCGCCGGGGCGATCTTCATCGGCAAGAGCAACACGCCGGAATTCGGCCTCGGCTCGCAGAGCTACAACCCGCTGTTCGGCGCCACCGGCTGCGCCTTCGACCCCACCCGCACGGCCGGCGGCAGCAGCGGTGGCGCGGCGGCGGCCCTGGCGCTGCACCTGGTGCCGGTGGCCGATGGCAGCGATATGATGGGCTCGCTGCGCAACCCGGCGGCCTTCAACAACGTCATCGGTTTCCGCCCGTCCCAGGGCCGCGTGCCCTTCGACGACAGCGCCGACCTGTTCTTCGACCAGCTCGGCTACGAGGGGCCGATGGGCCGCAGCGTGCGCGACGTGGCCCTGCTGCTCTCGGTGCAGGCGGGCGGCGATGCCCGTGCGCCGCTGTCCATCCCCGGCGATGGCGCGGCCTTCGCCGGCTCGTTGCAGCGCGACTTCAAGGGCGCGCGCCTGGGCTGGCTGGGTGACCTCGACGGCCAGTTGCCGATGCAGCGCGGCGTGCTTGAGCTGTGCCGCACCGCCCTGAAGGATTTCGAGGCGCTGGGCTGCGTGGTGGAGGAGACGGGCCTGGGCTTTTCCCGCGAGCGGCTCTGGGACACGTGGCTGACCCTGCGCCACTGGCTGGTGGCCGGTGGCCTGGGGGCGGCCTATGAGGACCCGGCGAAACGCGCGCAGCTCAAGCCGGAAGCCTGCTGGGAAGTGGAGAACGGCCTGCGCCTGAGCGGCCAGCAGGTCTACCGCGCCTCGGCCGCCCGCAGCGACTGGTACCGCGCGGTGAGCCGGCTGTTCGAGCGCTTCGATTACCTGCTGCTGCCCAGTGCCCAGGTGTTCCCTTTCGACAAGGCGCAGCACTGGCCGCAGGCGATCGAGGGCGTGGTGATGGATACCTACCACCGCTGGATGGAGGTGGTGATCCCCGGGACCCTGTCGGGCTGCCCGGTGGCCAACGTGCAGGCGGGGTTCAACACGGATGGCCTGCCGATGGGGCTGCAGATCATCGGGCCGCACCAGAAGGACCTGGCGGTGCTGCAACTGGCCCATGCCTACGAGCAGGCCAGCGACTGGTTCCGCCGGCGTCCGTCGCCGTTGCTGGCGGCGGGCTGAGGGACCCGGAAAGAAAAGGGCCCGCTCCCGTTTCGTGGCGGGGCGGGCCCAGTACTGCTCGGTTGCTAGCGGACCTTGACGACCACCTTGCCCACCGCCTTGCGCTGGCCGAGGGCGTTGATGGCGTCGGCGGACTGCTCCAGCGGGAACACCTGGGAGACCAGCGGCTTGAGCTTGCCTTCGGCATGCCAGGCGAACAGTTGCTGGAAGTTGGCCAGGTTGTCCTGGGGCTGGCGCTGGGCGAAGGAGCCCCAGAACACGCCGACCACCGAGGCGCCCTTGAGCAGGGTCAGGTTCACCGGCAGCTCGGGGATGCGGCCGCTGGCGAAGCCGACCACCAGCAGGCGGCCGTTCCAGGCAATGGAGCGGATGGCCTCGTCGAACAGGTCGCCACCCACCGGGTCGTAGATCACGTCCGCGCCCTGGCCGCCGGTCAGCTCCTTGACCTTCTCCTTGAGGCTGGACTCGCTGTAATTGATCAGCAGGTCGGCGCCTGCGGCCTTGGCCACTTCCAGTTTCTCGGCGCTGCTGGCGGCCGCGATCACCTTGGCGCCCATTGCCTTGCCGATCTCCACCGCCGCCAGGCCGACACCACCGGAGGCGCCCAGCACCAGCAGGGTCTCGCCCGGCTGTAGGTTGGCGCGCTGCTTGAGGGCGTGCATGGAGGTGCCGTAGGTCATGCCGAATGCGGCTGCGGAATTGAAGTCGATGCCCTTGGGGATCGGCATCACGTTGTAGCCGGGCACGGCCACCTGCTCGGCGAAGCTGCCCCAGCCGGTCAGCGCCATGACCCGGTCACCGGGCTTGAGGTGGGTGATCTTCTCGCCGACGGCGGCGACGGTACCGGCCGCTTCGCCACCCGGGGAGAAGGGGAACGGCGGCTTGAACTGGTACTTGCCTTCGATGATCAGCGTGTCGGGGAAGTTGACGCCGGCGGCATGCACGTCGATCAGCACTTCGTTCTTCTTCGGCTCGGGGCTGGCAACCTCTTCGAGCACCAGGGTTTCGGCTGGGCCGAAGGCTTTGCACAGGACGGCTTTCATGGACGCTTCCTCAACGTGGATGCCGGCGCGAAGGGCCCGGCGGGTTGGCCTGATGGCTTGGCAGTGTAGGTAGCCGGCCCGGTGGGTCAACGAGCATGGCCCGGCCTGATAGCCATGCATAAGCATCGGGCTTGGGCCGGCGCGCGGGTCTGGCTATGCTAGGCGGCATGCCTCCTCAGGAATGATCCCCGTGAAAACCACCCTCGCACTGCTGCTGGCCCTGCTCATCCCCTTCGCCGCCCTGGCCAACGAGGAGAAGGAAGAACCCAAGGAGGGCGAGGCTGCCGCCCCGAAGGTCGCCTATGTCGGCCTGACGCCTGCACTGGTGGGCAACTACGGTGCGGGCCCCAAGCTCAAGTACTACAAGGCGGACATTTCCCTGCAGGTGGCTGGGGCGGATGCGGCCAAGTCGGTGGAATACCACGAGCCGCTGATCCGCAATCAGTTGGTGATGCTCTTCTCGCAGCAGACCGACGAAAGCCTGGCCACGCCCGACAGCAAGGAGAAACTGCGCCAGGAGGCGCTCAAGCAGGTCCAGCAGGTGCTGCAGCAGGAAGAGGGCAAGCCGCTGGTGGACGACCTGCTGTTCAACAACCTGATCATCCAGCCCTGACCCGGGCTCGCGTTCAGCGCAGCGCGATCACCGCCTGCCATTCCTCGTCGCGCACCGGCATCACCGAGAGGCGCGACCCCTTCTGCACCAGCGGCATCCCCTCCAGCGCGGCCTGGGTCTTCAGCGCCGCCAGGGGGATGACCGACGGGAAGGCCTCGACGAACTCGACGTCCAGCGCGCTCCAGGGGTTCTTCTCCTGGCTGGCCTTGGCATCGAAGTAATGGCTGCCGGGGTCCAGTGCCGTTGGGTCCGGGTAGGGGGCACCGACGATGCGGGCGATCCCGGCGATGCCCGGTTCCGGGCAGCTGGAGTGATAGAAGAAGAACAGTTCGCCCTCCTGCATGGCACGCATGAAGTTGCGCGCCTGGTAGTTGCGCACGCCATCCCAGCGCGCGCGGCCCAGGCGCTGGAGGTCGTGGATCGACAGTTCGTCGGGTTCTGATTTCATCAACCAATAAGGCATGAACTTTGCTCCTGACGTCCGGTCCTTGTCGCGGACGAAAAATCATCAACTGGCCGACGGTCGGCTGGCGTCATAAATTGCGTGTTCCCCAGCGTTGCCGGAGAATGCCGCACTTTAAGCCGCAGACCACTCGCGGCCCATAACTAAAAGCAACCGCCGCAAGTCATCGCGGAACGTTTGCCTTGAAGGGGGAGGCAATCGATGAAACGCAAACCCGATCTTCTCTGGGTACTGGTCATACTCTTCGGCCTGGGCGTGGTTACCACGGGTTACACCCAGAGCCTGTGGGAGCAGCGCCAAGGCGCGCCGGTCAGTATCCAGCAGCCCTGATTCTCCGACGACGCCGCAGGGAACGCGGCGCCGCCTCAGTTCCCGCGATACCAGCCCCCGTCCGTCACCGTCGCCTGCAGGCGCACGTCCCAGCTCGCCAAGGGCAACCGATCCACTTTCTGGCATTCATGGGCCAGGCCCAGCAGCGTCGGCTTCTGCCAATTTTTGCGCCGTGCGCGATAGGCCAGGCTGCGGTCGTAGAAGCCGCCACCCATCCCCAGGCGCCCGCCGTCCTCGTCGAATCCCACCAGCGGCAGCAGGACCAGGTCCAGCGTCCACACCGGGCGCTGCTGCGACCCATTGGCGCGGGGTTCGAGGATGCGGAAACGGTTGCGCACCAGTTTCTCGCCCGGGCGCAGGCGCTGGAACACCATGCGCGTCGGCGGCCAGGCCTTGAGCACGGGCAGGTAGGTGGCCTTGCCGCGCCTCTGCGCCTCGCGCAGCAAGGGGCGCGGGTCGATCTCGCCGTCTGCCGGCAGGTACAGCGCCACGTGGCGGGCACGGCGGAACAGCGGATGCTGGGCGAGCTGGCGATAAAGGTCGCGGGCGGCGTGTTTCTGTTCGAGGGGGGGAAGCGTGCGGCGTGTCTGCCTGAGCAGGCGCCGCAGAGCCGGGCGGGAGAGAGTGCCGGCGCTGATCATGAAGGGTACGACTCCCCGGTTATGCCGCTGTCGGTTTAGCCCTTGAACCCGAAAGTTCAAGGTGGAGGTTGCAGGAGGCGTTAAGGCTTTCCGTCAGGCGGACATGCACACCGGCCCCACTTACAACCCCCGTGGTTGTGCGTATCGGCTCAGGGACATCACCGACTGGCAAACACACCAGGGAGCTGCCGGCGAGTATACCCCAAGAGAAGGCTCTGGCGTCAGGCTTCGTGACCATCCGGATCAGCGGCCAGGGCGTGGTCGACGCGCTCGAGCAGGTCGCGCACGCGCTCGCGGGTCGAGGTGGCCTCCTGGTCCAGGCGCTCCTGCTTGTGCAGCAGTTCGTGGGTGATGTTGAGGGCGGCCATCACGGCGACGCGGTCAGCGCCTATGACTTTGCCGCTGGTGCGGATCTCGCGCATCTTGCCGTCGAGGTAGCGGGCGGCACTTTCCAGGTTGGCGCGCTCGTCCGAGGGGCAGGCGATGCAGTATTCCTTGTCGAGGATGTGGACGGTGACGGTGTTCGGCTGGGTCATGAATCCTGCTCCAGGGCTTTCAGGCGCGAAATCATCGCTTCGACCTTCAGCCGGGCCATTTCGTTCTTTTCGATCAGATGAGCGCGTTCTTCTTTCCAGGCCTTTTCAGCCGCCTGCAGTTGCCGGTTTTGCGACTTGAGCTGCTCAACGCGCTGGATCAGGAGCTCCAGCTTGGCGGTGAGGGCTTGCAGTTCCGCGTCTTCCATGGGCTCTCTACTTGGGCGATGAATGGTCGGACTATATAGGATCGGCCCGATCCAGGGTCAAACCCGTCGGCGGCGGTCGATGGTCTTGGCGCGCGTGCCGATGCTAGGATACGAGGCCGTCATTCTAGTGATTGCGCCCTCTGGCGCCTAGCCACCCATGCCCAGTTCCAATTCCCCGTATTCCGCCTTCGCCACCCTGCTCGCCACCAGCGGTCAGCCCGTCTCTCCCGCCGAGCTTCACGGCCTCCTGCTGGGGCGCAGCTGCGCCGGTGCGGGCTTCGACGCCGAGCCCTGGCTGGAGGATGCCGCCGAGCTGCTCGGCAGCGCCCCGCAGGACAACCTGCGCCAGGCCCTGATCGGCCTGCAGGAGATGGTCAAGGACGAACTCACCGGCAGCGAGATGGCCGTCGTGCTGCTGCTGCCCGACGACGAAACGCCGCTGGCCGACCGCGCCGCCGCCCTTGGCCAGTGGTGCCAGGGCTTCCTCGGCGGCTTCGGCCTGACCGCACGCGAAGGCGCGCTGTCCGGCGAGGCGGTCGAAGTGCTCCAGGATCTTGCCTCCATCGCCCAGGTGCAGAGCGCCCTGGAAGACTCCGAGGACGGCGAGACCGACTATATGGAAGTGATGGAGTACCTGCGCGTGGCGCCCCTGCTGCTGTTCAGCGAGTGCGCCAGGAAGCCCGCGCCGGTGGCTCCGGCGCCGAAAACCTCTCTGCATTGAACCCGCGTCACGGGCGCATGGGCGCCCCTTGTAAGGAGCGCGCATGACCCGTATCCCGAAGTCCGAATTCGCCCGTCGTCGCAAGGCCCTCATGGCGCAGATGGTGCCCAACAGCATCGCCATCCTGCCGGCGGCGCCGGTGCACATCCGCAATCGCGACGTCGAGCACGTGTACCGCCAGGACAGCGACTTCCAGTACCTCAGCGGCTTCCCCGAGCCCGAGGCGGTGCTGGTGCTGATCCCCGGGCGCGAGCACGGCGAATACGTGCTCTTCTGCCGCGAGCGTGACCCCGAGCGCGAGCTGTGGGACGGCCTGCGCGCCGGCCAGGACGGCGCCATCAGCGAATACGGCGCCGACGATGCCTTCCCCATCGGCGACATCGACGACATCCTCCCCGGCCTCATCGAAGGCCGCGAGCGCGTCTACTACTCCATCGGCACCAACCCCGAGTTCGACCAGCACCTGATGGAGTGGGTCAACGTGATCCGCTCCAAGGCGCGCCAGGGTGCGCAGCCGCCGAACGAGTTCGTCGCCCTCGACCACCTGCTGCACGACATGCGCCTGTACAAGTCGGCGGCCGAGATCAAGGTCATGCGCGAGGCCGGCGAGGTCTCCGCCCGTGCCCATGTGCGCGCCATGCAGGCCGCCCGCGCCGGCCTCTACGAGTACAGCCTGGAAGCCGAGCTGGAATACGAGTTCCGCAAGGGCGGCGCGAAGATGCCGGCCTACGGCTCCATCGTCGCCGCCGGCAGGAACGCCTGCATCCTCCACTACCGCGAGAACGACGCGCAGCTGAAGGACGGCGACCTGGTGCTGATCGACGCCGCCTGCGAGCTGGACTGCTACGCCAGCGACATCACCCGCACCTTCCCCGTCAGTGGCCGCTTCAGCCCCGAGCAGAAGGCCATCTACGAACTGGTGCTGGCCGCCCAGGAAGCCGCCTTCCTAGAAATCGCCCCCGGCAAGCACTGGAACGAAGCCCATGAGGCCACCGTGCGCGTGATCACCGCCGGCCTGGTCGAGCTCGGCCTGCTGCAGGGCGATGTCGACGAGCTGATCGCCAGCGAAGCCTACAAGCCCTTCTACATGCACCGCGCCGGCCACTGGCTGGGCATGGACGTGCACGACGTCGGCGAATACAAGGTCGGCGGCGAGTGGCGCGTACTGGAGCCCGGCATGGCCATGACCGTCGAGCCGGGCATCTACATCGCCGTCGACAACCAGGACGTGGCGAAGAAGTGGCGCGGCATCGGCGTGCGCATCGAGGACGACGTGGTGGTGACCAGGAAAGGCTGCGAGATCCTCACCGGTGGCGTACCCAAGACGGTCGCCGATATCGAGGCCCTGATGGCCGCCGCACGAACCGAGGCCGCGTGATGCAACGTACCCAACTGGCGATCATCGGCGGCGGCCTCGTGGGCGCCAGCCTGGCCCTGGCCCTGCAGGAAGGCGCCAAGGCGCGCGGCTGGAAGATCACCCTGATCGAACCCTTCGCCCCCGGTGACAGTTACCAGCCCAGCTACGACGCCCGCTCCTCGGCGCTGTCGTTCGGCACCCGGCAGATCTACGAGCGCCTCGGCCTGTGGCAGGCCATCGCCCGCCGAGCCGAGCCCATCCTGCAGATCCACGTATCCGACCGTGGCCGCTTCGGCGCCGCGCGCCTGGCCGCCATCGAGGAGGGCGTCCCGGCGCTTGGCTACGTGGTGGAGAACGCCTGGCTCGGCCAGTGCCTGTGGCAGGCCCTGGACGCCGAGGTGGTGAGCTGGCGCTGCCCCGCCGAAGTGGTGCGCATGGAGCCCCTGGCGGACGGCTATCGCCTCAGCCTCAACGATGACACCCAGCTCGACTGCGAGCTGGCGGTGCTGGCCGACGGCGGCCGTTCCGGCCTGCGCGAGCAACTGGGCATCGGCGTCAGGCGCAACCCCTATGGGCAGACCGCGCTGATCGCCAACGTCAGCCCGATGGAAGCCCATCGCGGCCAGGCCTTCGAACGCTTCACCGACGAAGGCCCGATGGCCCTGCTGCCGCTGGCGGAAAACCGCTGCGCGCTGGTCTGGACCCGTCCGGGCAAGGACGCCGAGCGTCTTTCCCGCCTCGACGACCGCGCCTTCCTCGCCGAGTTGCAGGAAGCCTTCGGCTATCGCCTGGGCGCCTTCGGCCAGGTGGGCGCGCGGCACCTCTACCCACTGACCCTGGTGGAAGCCGAGGAGCAGGTGCGCGCCAACCTGGTGGTGCTCGGCAACGCCGCCCACAGCCTGCACCCCATCGCCGGCCAGGGCTACAACCTGTCCCTGCGCGACACCGTGGCCCTGGCCGAGACGCTGCTGGCCAGCGCCGCGCCCCTGGGCGACTTCGCCACCCTGCAGGGCTACCTCGACAACCAGCGCCTGGACCAGGACCTCACCGTCGGCTTCTCCGACCAGGTGACGCGCCTGTTCTCCAACAAGGAGCCGCTGCTGGCCACCGGGCGCAACCTGGGCCTGCTGGGGCTCGACCTGCTGCCCCCGGCCAAGCGCTGGTTCGCCCGCCAGGCCATGGGCCTGGGCACCCGCCCCATCTGAGCCGCGCGATGCAGGACCGTTCGATGGCGCGCAAGGCGCGCTTCCTGCGCTGGGCGCTGAACATCTACCCGCCCTACCTCGGGGCGGGTGTGCGCGTGCGGCAGATCAGCGCAGACTTCCGTCTGGTGCGAGTCAAACTGGCGCTGGGCTGGTACAACCGCAACTACGTCGGCACCCAGTTCGGCGGTTCGCTCTACAGCATGACCGACCCCTTCTTCATGCTGATGCTGATGAACCTGCTCGGACGCGACTACATCGTCTGGGACAAGGCCGCCAGCATCGACTTCGTCTCCCCCGGCAAGGGCCCGGTCTACGCCGAGTTCC
Source organism: Pseudomonas sp. 57B-090624 (assembly GCF_003234055.1). Lineage (NCBI taxonomy): Bacteria > Pseudomonadati > Pseudomonadota > Gammaproteobacteria > Pseudomonadales > Pseudomonadaceae > Pseudomonas > Pseudomonas sp. 57B-090624. Next base: position 13,710 of record NZ_QKRU01000018.1, on the reverse strand, counting down.
GCATCGACGACGCGTTGCTCGCGCGCATCCGCCAGCACACCGCCGACGGTGAAAAATACCTGCCCGAGCTGCACGTCGACGTGCACGACGGCGACGGCACCCTGGTCGCCAGGGTGCACAAGACCCTCTATGTGCGGCTCAAGCCGCGCGCGCGGCAAGCCGCCTAAGGAATGCACATGCAAGCGGATCTGATCATCGTCGGTGCCGGCATGGTGGGCAGTGCCCTCGGCCTGGCGCTCAAGGACAGCGGCCTGGAGATCATCCTGATCGACGGCAGCCCCCTGAGCATCAAGCCCTTCGACGCCGAGGCCGCCTTCGAGCCCCGGGTCAGCGCCCTGTCCGCCGCCAGCCAGCGCATCCTTCAGCGCCTCGGCGCCTGGGAGGGTGTCGCCGCGCGCCGCGCCAGCCCCTATGGCGAGATGCAGGTCTGGGATGGCTCCGGCACCGGCAACATCCACTTCTCCGCCGCCAGCGTGCACGCCGAGGTGCTCGGCCACATCGTCGAGAACCGGGTGATCCAGGAAGCCCTGCTGGAGCCGCTGCACGACAGCGGCGTCGGCCTGCTGCCCAACGCCCGCCTGGAGCGCCTGCGGCGTTCCGGCGACGACTGGCTGCTGACCCTGGTGGATGGCCGCGAGCTGCGTGCCCCGCTGGTAATCGCCGCCGACGGTGCCAATTCCGCCGTGCGCCGCCTGGCCGGCTGCGCCACCCGCGAGTGGGATTACCTGCACCACGCCATCGTCACCAGCGTGCGCTGCGAACGGCCGCACCACCGCACCGCCTGGCAGCGCTTCACCGACGACGGCCCGCTGGCCTTCCTGCCGCTGGATCGCCAGGGCGACGACCACTGGTGCTCCATCGTCTGGTCCACCACGCCCGAGCAGGCCACGCGCCTGATGGCCCTGGACGACGAGGCCTTCCGCGTCGAGCTGGGCAAGGCCTTCGAGCATCGCCTGGGCCGCATCGAGGCCGCCGATCCGCGCCTGTGCATCCCGCTGCGCCAGCGCCACGCCAAGCGCTACGTGGAGCCGGGCCTGGCCCTCATCGGCGATGCCGCCCACACCATCCACCCGCTGGCCGGGCAGGGCGTCAACCTCGGCTTCCTCGACGCCGCGGTGCTGGCCGAGGTGCTGCTGCACGCCCATGGCCGTGGCGAGCGCCTGGCCGATGAGCGCGTGCTCAGCCGCTTCGAGCGCCGGCGCATGCCGCACAACCTGGGGATGATGGCGGCGATGGAAGGCTTCCAGCGCCTGTTCCAGGCCGACCCGCTGCCGCTGCGCTGGCTGCGCAACGCCGGGCTCGACCTGGTCGACGGCCTGCCCGAGGCCAAGGCCCTGTTCGTGCGCCAGGCCCTGGGCCTTTCCGGCGACCTGCCGGAGCTCGCCCGCGTCTGACCTCCCCGGGCCGCGCGCGCGGCCCGGGCGAAACACCTCGTCATACAAAGCGCCGTCGGATGCCAACTGAGGTTGATTATCATCTGGCTCCTTTTGTCCATCGCGAGGCATTCGCAAATGAAGGCGCGCAACTCCCTGCTCACGCTCCTGGCCGTCGGCCTGGGCGCTACCTCCGTCCAGGCAGCCGATGAAGTGGTGGTCTATTCGTCGCGAATCGACGAGCTGATCAAGCCGGTGTTCGACGCCTACACCGCGAAGACCGGCGTCCCCATCACGTTCATCACCGACAAGGAAGCCCCGCTGATGCAGCGCATCAAGGCCGAGGGCGAGAACGGCGTGGCCGACCTGCTGCTCACCGTCGACGGCGGCAATCTCTGGCAGGCCGAGCAGATGGGCATCCTGCAACCCTTCAGCTCCCCCACCATCAAGGCCAACATCCCCGCGCAGTACCGTTCCGGCACCGACAGCTGGACCGGCCTCTCGCTGCGCGCGCGCACCATCGTCTACTCCACCGAGCGGGTGAAGCCGGAGGCGCTCTCCACCTACGAGGCCCTGGCCGATTCCAGCTGGGAAGGCCGCCTGTGCCTGCGCTCTTCGAAGAAGGTCTACAACCAGTCGTTGACCGCCACCCTGATCGAGGCGCGCGGCGCCACCGAGGCCGAGAAGGTGCTCAAGGGCTGGGTCGCCAACCTGGCCACCGACCCCTTCGCCGACGACAACGCGGTGATCCAGGCGGTGGACGCCGGCCAGTGCGACGTCGGCATCGTCAACACCTACTACTACGGGCGCCTGCACCAGCAGAACCCGAAGCTGCGCGCCAAGCTGTTCTGGCCCAACCAGGCCGACCGTGGCGTGCACGTCAACCTCTCCGGCATCGGCCTGACCCGCCACGCGCCCCATCCCGAGGCGGCCAAGGCACTGGTGGAGTGGATGACCACCCCCGAGGCGCAGAGCCTGTTCGCCGGGGTCAACCAGGAATTCCCCGCCAACCCGGCGGTGCAGCCGTCGGCCGAAGTGGCCGCCTGGGGCGCCTTCAAGGCCGACGACGTACCGGTGGAAATCACCGGCAAGCGCCAGGCCGAAGCCATCCGCATGATGGACCGGGTGTCCTGGAACTGACCCGCGCCGGGGCGCTCCCCGGTGGGCGCCCCTCGCCACCCTACTCCCGCCTGGTCGAGAACCCCGCTTGAAGCGTCCCGCCCTGCGCCGCTGGTACCCCATCACCTTCGCCATCGCCGCCCTGGTGCTGCTGCCGCTCTGCGTGCTGCTGCTGTCCTGGCACGAGGTGGACCGGGAGATCTGGGCGCACCTGTGGGACACCCAGTTGCCACGCCTCCTGGGCAACAGCCTGGTGCTGGTGCTCGGCGTCGGCTGCGGGGTGACGCTGCTGGGCGTCAGCCTGGCCTGGCTCACCAGCCTCTGCGAGTTCCCCGGCCGGCGCTGGCTGGACTGGGCGCTGATGCTGCCTTTCGCCATCCCCGCCTACGTGCTGGCCTTCGTCTTCATCGGCCTGTTCGACTTCGCCGGCCCGGTGCAGAGCCTGCTGCGCGAAGGGTTCGGCAGCGGCGTGCGCCTGCCCCGGGTGCGATCCACCGGCGGGGTGATCACCGTGCTGGTGCTGGTCTTCTACCCCTACGTCTACCTGCTGGCGCGCAGCGCCTTCCTGGCTCAGGGGCGGGGGCTGATGGAGGCCGCGCGCACCCTGGGGCTGACGCCCTGGCAGGCGTTCTGGCGCGTCGCCCTGCCCATGGCGCGACCGGCCATCGGCGCCGGGCTGGCCCTGGCGATCATGGAGACCCTGGCCGACTTCGGCGCGGTCTCGGTGTTCAACTTCGACACCTTCACCACCGCCATCTACAAGACCTGGTACGGCTTCTTCAGCCTCGGCAGCGCGGCCCAGCTGGCCAGCCTGTTGTTGCTCGGCGTGTGCCTGGTGCTCTATGGCGAGCGCCGCGCGCGTGGCGTCACCCGCCCGGCCAGCGAACGGCCCCGTGGCGCCGCCCTCTATCACCTGCGTGGCGCCCGGGCCTGGGCGGCCAGCGCCTGGTGCGGCCTGGTGTTCGCCTGCGCCTTCGTCATCCCCCTGCTGCAACTGCTCGTCTGGTGCTGGCAGCGCGGTCGCTTCGACCTCGACGAGCGCTACCTGGGGCTGATCCTGCACAGCCTCTACCTGGGCGCGATGGCGGCGCTGATCACCGTTGCGGTGGCCTTGCTGCTGGCCTTCGCCCGGCGCCAGGAGCCGACCCGGCCGATCCGCTCGGCGGTAGGCCTGGCCAACCTCGGCTACGCCCTGCCGGGCTCGGTGCTGGCGGTGGCCATCATGCTCGCCTTCAGCTGGCTCGACCGAGAGCTGGTGGTGCCTGTGTCCGGCCTGCTCGGCGGGGCCGGCAAGCCGCTCTTGCTGGGCAGCCTCTCGGCCCTGCTGCTGGCCTACCTGGTGCGCTTCATGGCGGTGGCCCATGGGCCGCTGGAGAGTGCCCTGGCGCGCATCCGCCCAGCGCTGCCGGAGGCCGCGCGCAGCCTCGGCGTCGCCGGCCCGCGCCTGTTCCTGCGGGTCTACCTGCCGTTGCTGGTGCCCGGCGCCCTGAGCGCGGCGCTGCTGGTGTTCGTCGATGTGCTCAAGGAGATGCCCGCCACCCTGCTCATGCGTCCGTTCGGCTGGGACACGCTCGCGGTGCGCATCTTCGAGATGACCAGCGAGGGCGAATGGGCCCGCGCTTCGCTGCCCGCCCTGAGCCTCGTGCTGGTGGGGCTGCTGCCGGTGGTCGGCCTGATCCGCCGTTCCGCCCGGGGTTTCGGACGCTGAAACATGGCGTGACCGGCGGGTCGCCGGTCGGGTGTCCAGTCTTCCACCTTGCGGCTACAATGCGCGCCATTCGTTGCGGCGCGTCTGCATGAAAGGGTGCCGGGAGCCCCCGCCTGGGCTACCCAAAGCCAGGCCCGGCAAGGGCTCCGTACCCGTCCGCATCTTCGCCAAGCCCGGAAGGAGAAACCCATGGGACAGCGTACCCCCCTCTACGATCTGCACCTGGCGTTGGGGGCCAAGATGGTCGATTTCGGCGGCTGGGACATGCCGCTGCACTACGGCTCGCAAGTCGATGAGCACCACCAGGTGCGCACCGATTGTGGCGTCTTCGATGTCTCCCACATGACCGTGGTCGACGTGTCCGGCAGCCAGGCCGCGGCCTACCTCCAGCGCCTGCTGGCCAATGACGTCGACCGCCTCGGGACCCCCGGCAAGGCGCTCTACAGCGCGATGCTCAACGAGCGTGGCGGCGTCATCGACGACCTCATCGTCTACCTCACCCACGACGGCTACCGCCTGGTGGTCAACGCCGCCACCCGCGACAAGGACCTGGCCTGGATGCACAAGCAGGCCGAGGGCTTCGCGGTACGCCTCGAGGAGCGCAGCGACCTGGCCCTGCTCGCCATCCAGGGCCCCGCCTCCCGCCACCGTACCGCCGAGCTGGTGAGCAGTGCCCGCGCCTCGCTGATCCATGAACTCAGGCCCTTCCAGGGCCTGCCTGAAGGCGACTGGTTCATCGCCCGCACCGGCTATACCGGTGAGGACGGCCTTGAAATCATGCTCCCGCGCGACCAGGCAGCGGGCTTTCTCAACGAACTGGTGGGCGCCGGTATCGCGCCCATCGGCCTCGGGGCCCGTGACACCCTGCGCCTGGAGGCGGGCCTGAACCTCTATGGCCAGGACATGGACGAGGACAACTCGCCCCTGGCCTCGAACCTGGCCTGGACCATCGCCTGGGAACCCGCCGGCCGCGACTTCATCGGCCGTGCCGCGCTGGAAGCCCAGCGCGCCGCCGGCGAGCAGCCGAAGCTGGTGGGCCTGGTGCTGGAGGAGCGCGGCGTGCTGCGCGCCCACCAGGTGGTGCGGGTGGAGGGCGTGGGCGAGGGTGAGATCACCAGCGGCAGCTTCTCGCCCACCCTCGGCAAGTCCATCGCCCTGGCCCGCCTGCCGGCGGGGACCTGCGATCGCGCCGAGGTGGAAATCCGTGGCAAGTGGTACCCGGTTCGTGTCGTCCAGCCGAACTTTGTTCGCAATGGCAAAGCCTTGATCTAAATTTTCCTGGCGGGCCGACCGCCGCCGTCCTTTAGGAGCCTGAACAATGAGCAACATCCCCGCCGATCTGCGTTACGCCCCCAGCCACGAGTGGGCCCGCCTGGAAGCCGATGGCAGCGTTACCGTGGGCATTTCCGACCATGCCCAGGAAGCCTTGGGCGACGTGGTCTTCGTCGAGCTGCCGGAAGTCGGCAAGACCCTGGCCGCCGGCCAGGAAGCCGGAGTGGTCGAGTCGGTGAAGGCCGCCTCGGACATCTACTCGCCGGTTTCCGGCGAGGTGATCGCCATCAACGAGCAACTGACCGAGTCCCCCGAAGACGTCAACAGCGACCCCTACGGCGCCTGGTTCTTCAAGCTCAAGCCGGCCAACACCGCCGAGCTGGACAAGCTGCTGGACGCTGCCGCCTACAAGGCCTCCGCCGACTCCGACGCCTGACCCCACCCGGCGCGCCGCTCCCCCTGGGGCGGTCGCCGGCGTCCTGCCCGGCGGGTCTCCCCGACCAGCCGGCCGGCCATCCTGGAAATGCTTGCCTAAGCTTATTGGGCCATTTCCAGAGGCCGATTCCATGTCGCACATCCCCCCGCTGTCCCAGCTGCAACAGCCCGATGCGTTCCTCCGCCGCCACCTGGGCCCGGACCCGGCCGAGCAGCAGGCCATGCTCGAGACCCTGGGCCTCGCCGACCGCGACGAACTGGTGGTGCAGACCGTGCCGCCGGCGATCCGCCTCAACCGCCCGCTGGACCTGCCGCCCGCCCTCGACGAGCAAGGCGCCCTGGCGAAGCTGCGCGCCCATGCGCAGCGCAACGAGGTGTGGACCAGCCTGATCGGCATGGGCTACCACGGCACCCTGACCCCGGCGGTGATCCTGCGCAACGTGCTGGAGAACCCCGGCTGGTACACGGCCTACACCCCCTACCAGCCGGAGATCGCCCAGGGCCGCCTGGAGGCGCTGCTGAATTTCCAGCAGATGACCATCGACCTCACCGGCCTGGAACTGGCCAGCGCCTCGCTGCTGGACGAAGCCACCGCCGCCGCCGAGGCCATGGCCCTGGCCAGGCGCGTGGCCAAGGCCAGGAGCAACCTGTTCTTCGCCGACCAGAACTGCCACCCGCAGACCCTCTCCGTGGTGCGCACCCGCGCCGAGGCCTTCGGCTTCGAGCTGGTGGTGGACGCGGTGGAGAACCTGCCTTCGCATCAGGTGTTCGGCGCCTTGCTGCAATACCCGGACACCCACGGCGAGATCCGCGATCTGCGCCCCCTGATCGACCACCTGCACGGCCAGCAGGCGCTGGCCTGCGTCGCCGCCGACCTGCTCGGCCTGCTGCTGCTGACCCCGCCCGGCGAGCTGGGCGCCGACGTGGTGTTCGGCTCGGCCCAGCGCTTCGGCGTGCCCATGGGCTACGGCGGCCCCCATGCCGCCTTCTTCGCCACCCGCGACGAATTCAAGCGCGCCATGCCCGGGCGCATCATCGGCGTCTCCAAGGACGCCCGGGGCAACCTCGCCCTGCGCATGGCCCTGCAGACCCGCGAACAGCACATCCGCCGCGAGAAGGCCAACTCCAACATCTGCACCGCCCAGGTGCTGCTGGCCAACATCGCCGGCTTCTACGCCGTCTACCACGGCCCCCAGGGCCTCAAGCGCATCGCCCAGCGCGTGCACCGGCTCACCGCCATCCTCGCCGAGGGGCTGGCACGCAAGGGCATGCAGCGGGTCAACCAGCACTACTTCGACACCCTCACCCTGGAGGTGGGCGGCAGCCAGACGGCGATCATCGAATCGGCGAAGGCCGCCCGCATCAACCTGCGCATCCTCGGGCGCGGCCGGCTGGGGTTGAGCCTGGACGAGACCAGCAGCGCGGCCACCGTCGAGCAGCTGTGGAGCATCTTCCTCGGCGCCGACCACGGCCTCTCGGTAGACGAGCTGGACGCCGGGGTGCTGGTGCCGGGCATTCCCGCCGCCCTGGCGCGCGAGTCCGCCTACCTCGAACACCCGGTGTTCAACACCCACCACAGCGAGACCGAGATGCTGCGCTACCTCAAGCAGCTGGAGAACAAGGACCTGGCGCTCAACCAGTCGATGATCCCCCTCGGCTCCTGCACCATGAAGCTCAACGCCACCAGCGAGATGATCCCCATCACCTGGCCGGAGTTCGCCGCCATCCACCCCTTCGCGCCGCTGGAGCAGACCCAGGGCTACCAGGCGATGATCGCCGAGCTGGAGGCGTGGCTGCGGGCGATCACCGGCTTCGACGCCATCTGCATGCAGCCCAACTCCGGGGCCCAGGGCGAGTACGCGGGGCTGCTGGCGATCCGCAAGTACCACGAAAGCCGGGGCGAGGCGCATCGCAACATCTGCCTGATCCCCGCCTCGGCCCACGGCACCAACCCGGCCTCGGCGCAGATGGCGAGCATGCGCGTGGTGATCGTCGAGTGCGACAAGGCCGGCAACGTCGACCTCGACGACCTCAAGGCCAAGGCGGCCGAGGCGGGGGCGCAGCTGTCCTGCCTGATGGCCACCTACCCCTCGACCCACGGCGTGTACGAGGAAGGCATCCGCGAGATCTGCGAGGTCATCCACGCCCAGGGCGGGCAGGTCTACATGGATGGCGCCAACCTCAACGCCCAGGTCGGCCTGGCGCGTCCGGCCGACATCGGCGCCGACGTCTCGCACATGAACCTGCACAAGACCTTCTGCATCCCCCACGGCGGCGGCGGCCCGGGCATGGGGCCGATCGGCGTGCGCGCGCACCTGGCGCCCTTCGTCGCCAACCACCCGGTGATCGAACTCAAGGGGCCGGACCCGGAGAACGGGGCGGTCAGCGCGGCGCCCTGGGGCAGCGCCAGCATCCTGCCGATCAGCTGGATGTACATCGCCATGATGGGCCCGCAGCTGGCGGATGCGACGGAGCTGGCCATCCTCAACGCCAACTACCTGGCCAAGCGTCTCGGCGAGGCCTACCCGGTGCTCTATACCGGGCGCAACGAACGGGTCGCCCACGAATGCATCCTCGACCTGCGCCCGCTCAAGGCGGAAACCGGGATCAGCGAGGAGGACGTGGCCAAGCGCCTGATGGACTACGGCTTCCACGCGCCGACCATGTCATTCCCGGTGCCCGGCACCTTGATGATCGAGCCCACCGAGAGCGAGTCCAGGCACGAGCTGGACCGCTTCATCGAGGCCATGCTCGGCATCCGCGCGGAGATCGCCAAGGTGCAGGCCGGCGAATGGCCGGCCGAGGACAACCCGCTCAAGCGTGCGCCGCACACCCTGGCCGACGTGGTGGGCCTCTGGGAGCGCCCCTACAGCATCGAGCAGGCCGTCACGCCCACCGCGCACACCCGGGCGCACAAGTACTGGCCGACGGTGAACCGCGTCGACAACGTCTATGGCGACCGCAACCTGTTCTGCGCCTGCGTGCCCCTGGAGGACTACCGCGAGTGAGGCATCTCCAGAGACTGCCTGCGTTGCCACTGCGGCGTTGGAACAGGCTCAACGTGCTCATTCACGCCGCGTGAACTGCGCTTCTCCGCCTGTTCTGCCCTGCACCGACGGCCTCGCCTGCGTTTCCAGGGGCCCCCGGCAGACCGGGTTCACTCGGCCTTCAGCTGCAGGCGTCCGAGCAGGCCGATCAGCAGCACGTTGAAGACGATCAGCAGCAGGCTGCTGGCCAGGCCCACGAGGTTGATCAGCGTGCTGGGCATGAAATCGAAGAGGCTGAAGTCGAGCATCGAGAGCACGCGCTCGCCGAACCAGAACAGGTCGATCACGATCATCAGGATCAGCACGATCTTCAGCGTGGGAACGGGGTTGCCCATGGGGTACGTCCTTGTGGGGAGGGAATGGAGGGGCCGTTGCGCCGTGACGCCGGCCCGTTGCTTTTTGCCTGAGCCAGGCGCCGCCCGCAACCACCGGATGCGCAGGGTGCGCGCCGGGTAACGCTTCGGCTCGCGGCGCCGGGGCAATGAAAAGGGCCCTCAGCCGTGCTGAGGGCCCTCGGTGCATTCCATGCCGCGCTGCAAGCGCCCGCGCCTGCGGGTTTCCCTTATTCGCTGGCGAGGATGGCGCTGGCCAGTTCCTCGTCGCTGGCCTGGATGCCGGGGTTGTCGGCACGGACCTGCTTCAGGGCGGCTTCCAGGAAGGGGCCGCGGATGGCGCCATCGCTGGCGACGAAGCTGCTGGCGTCCTCGCGGGCGGCCACGATCAGCTTGTGGTCCTTGAAGGTCACGTAGGTGGAGGCGGTGGTGGCGCCGGAAGAGATCACGTTGCGCCAGAAGGTATCCGCCATGGCCGAGCCGGCAGGGAGGGCGGCCAGGGCGATGACAGCGGCAGCTACTGTGGTACGCATGGGATGACTCCAGGTTGTTGTGGGGGGAACCTGCACGTGAGATTCCGGGCGCCCCCGGGGAGTTCCGTCGCCTCGCCTGGCAGCCGCCGATCGGTCATGGCAGCTGGCCAGTCTGCAGGGCCGCGACGTGGCTATTCGCGCTTCAGCGCCGGGTCGTCCGGATTGAGCTGCTCCAGCTCGGCGAGCAGCGCCTGCACCTTCTGCATCTGCCCCGCCTCGCGCCAATAGCCGATCAGCGTCAGGCGTGCCTCGCGGTTGGCCGGCGCGTTCTCCAGCACCTGCTCCAGGCGCTGGCAGGCTTCCTCCAGCTTGCCGTCGTCGTGCAGCGCGGTCGCCAGCGCGTGGCCGAACTGGGCGTTGCCGGGCTCCAGGCGCACCGCTTCGCGGAAGGCGGCGATGGCGTCCTGGCGTTCACCCTTGCGCAGCAGCGCCAGCCCGCGGGCATGGTGCAGCAGCGCCGACTGCGGATGATCGCGCAGGGCCTCGGCCAGCAGCCGCTGGCCTTCCTCCCATCGGTAGTTGGCGTCGAGCCATTGCACCAGCGCCACGCGGGCGGGGAGGAAATCGGGGTCGCGCTCGACGGCCTTGCGCAGGCGGCCCTCCACCTGGTCGGCGCGGCCGTTGCCCTGGTAGAGCGAAGCGAGGTTGAGGTTGGCCTCGGCGCGCTCGGCCAGGTTCAGCTGGATGGCCTCGTACTCGCCGATGGCCTTGTTCCAGGCCTTCTCGTAGTTGCCCAGGCCGGTGGTGCCCATGCCCAGCAGGCCGCGCGCGGCGATGGCGCGCACCGCCAGCACCGGGTCGCTGAGCAGCGGGCCCAGCAGGTCGCGGCGCTGCTCCGGCGGCAGCAGGGCATTGACCGCACGCACCGCCGCCTCGCGCACCTGGGGTGCGGCGTGGTTGAGGTCGTTGGCGGCCAGGTTCAGCGCCCGCTCGCTGGGGTAGCCGGGCAACTCGGCGAGCAGGGTGGCGCGACGGATCGCCGGCAGGTCGCCGCGCTCCAGTTGCTGGAACAGCGCGCGCGAGGCACCGGGGCGACCGTTGCGCACCAGGGCCAGGCTTTCGTCATAGCGCGGCGCGGGGTCCCGCGCCTTGCCGTACCAGCGCTCGAACTGCTCGGCGACCGCCTGGCCGGCGACATCCTGGTGGCAGCCGAGGCAGGCGTCGGGCGTGCCGAGCTTCAGCGCGCGGCCCGGGTTGGGCAGGCTGAAGCCGTGGTCATGGCGGTAGTCGACACCCAGGAGCGTCTTGCCCGGCATGTGGCAGTCGATGCACTGCGAGCCGGGCTGCCCGGCGGTATGGCGCAGGTGCTCGGGGGCTTCGTAGTCGCGCGCCTTCAGGCCCCTGTCGTCGATGCCGGCCACGGCGCTCTTGCCGGCGGGGTTGTGGCATTGGGTGCACAGGGCATTGCCCCGGACCTTGAGGCCGCCGCCGTGTGGATCGTGGCAGGTGCTGCAGCTCAGGCCCCGGGCGTACATGCGGCTCTGGGTGAAGGAGCCGTACTCGTAGACCTGCTCCTTGAAGGTGCCGTCCAGCTCATAGAGTTCACGGGTCAGCGCGCTGGGCAGGTAGTTGTCCATCAGCCGCTTGCCGAAGGCGTGGTCGTCGTTCAGCGGCACGCGCCGGGCGTGGCAGCGGGCGCAGGTCTCCACCTGCAGGCGGTTGCTGGCACGGGTGAGGTCGAGGGCGAAGCCGGCCTGGGAGTGCAGGCCCCTGAAGCGTGCCCATTCCAGGTGGCGCGAGGCCGGGCCGTGGCAGGCCTGGCAGCCGACGCCCAGGGCGTGCCACTGGCTGGCGTAGGTGCCGGTGCCGTCGTCGAAGCCACGGACGTAGCCCGTGGTATGGCAATCGATGCACTGGAAGTTGGCGTTCTGCGACGGCTTGCTCCAGTGCTGCGGGTTGCGCAAGTCGACGCCCTGGCCGGGGGCGAGGTGGAACCAGGCCTTCCTGCGCGTATCCCAGGCCAGGTCCAAGGCCTGCAGGCGGCCGCCGGGGAACTCCAGCAGGTATTGCTGCAGCGGCTCGACGCCGAAGGCATAGGCGACCTTGAAATCCGCCGGCTGGCCATCGGGGCCCGTGGTGTTCACCCAGTAGCCACCGTCCTTGCGGAAGAAGCGCGTGCTGCCGCCTTCGCCGTCGAAGCGGGCGTCGTCGAAGTCACCCTGCACCGAGCGCGGCGTGGCCTCCTGCATCGCCAACTGGTGGTGGGAGCCTTTCCAGGCCCTGGCCTGGGGGGCATGGCAGGTGCCGCACTGCTGCTCGTCGACCATCTGCGCCGGCCCCTGCTCCGCAAGCGTCGGCACCGTGGCCCGGGCCGGCACGTACGGCTTGCCGCCCTGCACCCACAGCCAGCCACCCAGGCCCACCAGCAGCAACAGGGCGGCGAGCACGGGAAGGACGTAACTGGGGCGGCTGGGCGTACTCGCGGGGGAATCGGGTGCGTTCGGGCGTTTCGGCATGCAGACGTCCGCTGTGGTGCATGGATTCACGGAAGCGCGCAGCTTCCGTGAATGCGCCCGAGGCTGTCAAACCAGCCCGAGACGGGTGGCACGCCACGGCGGTGCTCAGTGGCAGAGGCAGAGCAGATGCGGTCGATAATGGCCCCCCGGTTCTGCGCTGATGGTGCACAGAAAACTCAGTTCGGCAGGGGTATCCAGCCAGGTCATCTGCTCGAACAGGCGGGGCTCGGCGGTCACCTGCTGCACCAGGTAGCCCCGGTGCTGGTCGCGCTCCTCCTCGGTTGCCGGCTGCCGGGCGATGACCGCGTAGCACTGGTCGTGGCCTTCGACGTTATGGCGGTGGATGCCGAGGCACAGGACGGTGAGTTGAAATTGCATGTCGCATCTCCTTTCGCGATTGGGTGCCTTGCGGCACAGGCCCATCCGGGCGCTTTGACTGAAAGCCTCCCTCCGCCCTGCGGGCCCATGCCTGGGGGCCACTGGCCCGGGCCGGCGACCGGCGTTCTTCCCGACGCCTGGTCCTGCCGGCTGGCGGACCGTGAGTGGAACACGGGCACGCATTGGCGGGCGGAGGGAGGTTGAAACCCGTGTGGCGTCCGCTCGAGGGATGCCAGAGGAACAACCTGCTTTTGGATAATACACATGGTAATTCGTGCTTCGGCAGTGTATTACACTGGGTCACTGGTGGCCGGCAATACGGCGCGTAATGTCGCGCCCATGAAAAAATGGAACCTGCTGGCCAAGGCCAGGATGAAAGATCTCGGCGTCACCCAGGAGCAACTGGCCGAACGCCTGCACGTGACCCAGGGCGCAGTCGCGCACTGGCTGGGCGGGCGCCGCGAGCCTGGGCTGACACGTATCAACCAGATACTCGGCGCGCTGCACATGCCTCCGCTGAGCATCGGCGGGCAAGCCGTGCAGTCGTCCACGGCGCCCGACGACGGCAAGCAGGCCGCAGACGCCCCGGATGGCGTGGCCCCTATGACCATCGGAGAACCGGAGTCGTCCCGCTATGAATACGAAATCGAGCTTCCGCTGCTGCGCGAGGCCGAGGGCGATTCAGGGCATCCCGCCGCGCTGGAGGAACTGGACTACTCCGGTATTCGCTTCAGCCGACATGCCTTGCAGCAGCGTCAGATAGATCCGGAACACGTTGCCTGCGTCATCGTCAGCGGCGACAGCATGGAACCCCTCTTTCCCGACGGCGCGGTCCTCGGAATCGATCGTGGGCGTTGCGAGCTGGTCGATGGCAAGGTCTATGCCCTGGTGGACGAGGGCATGCTGAGGATCAAGGTCCTGCACCGCCTCCCCGCCGGCCAGATTCGCCTGCGCAGCTACAAGCGCGAGGAGTACCCCGACGAGGAGCGTCCCCAGGCCGGCATCCAGATCATCGGGCAGGTGTTCTGGTCCTCGGTGCTGTGGTGACCCGCCCACC
>NZ_QKRU01000189.1:0-751 GCF_003234055.1 Pseudomonas sp. 57B-090624 | reverse complement strand
TCTCCGGCCGGGCCATCATCAGGTAGGCCTTGAGCGGCTCGTAGGCCTCCCGGGCCCGGGTGGCGCGCTCGGCGCTGCCCGGCGCCAGGCCGAGCAGCCCGCGCAGCTGGCGCTCGAGGCCGGCCGCAGCCGGGTCGCGGACCAGCCGGTTGTTGGCCGCCTCGTAGCGGGGCCAGAGCGCGGCGAGCAGGCCGTCGTTCTGGCTCAGGCCGAAGCGCTGGTACCAGGGCACGCCGTGCCTGGCACGTTGGTCGAGGCGGTCGAGCTCATGGACCAGCGCGTTGAGGGCAAGCAGTTGCTCGTCGCCTTCCCGGGGCTGGTCCAGGGTGGCCAGGACGGCCTGCATCTCGGCGATCTGGACACGGTTGCCGGCGAAGGAGAGCAGCGTGCCCAGCCCCCAGAAGGCGACGAGGCCGAGCGCGACGGCGGTCGCGGTGCGCCACCAGGGCCACCCGTAGGGCCGGCCGCCGTGCCGGTCCGCCAGCACGCCTCGCCAAGCCGGGGGCGGCAGCCAATGATGCACCGCAGTGCCCCCGGCGCCCGGCATCGCGAGGCTGAACCAGAGCCCGCGCGGCATCACCCCATGGCTGTGCTGCAAGTGCTCCCAGGTCCGTCGCCAGCGGGTGATGCCTTCGTCCCGCAGGCCCTGGGCGAGACGCAGGAGAAAGTCATGGCGGTTGTCGGCCTGCATCCGGGCGAGCCCTTGCTCACGCAGCGGCTCGAGCAACTGCCCCAGACGGCCTTCCAGCTG
>NZ_QKRU01000188.1:0-791 GCF_003234055.1 Pseudomonas sp. 57B-090624 | reverse complement strand
GGCAAGCAGGTGGGTGGGGCGGACGTGCCCCGGCTGATCTACGTGCGCTGGCAGTCGCTGGTGGAGCCGCAGACCTACGAGGCCTATATCGTCATACCTGAGGCCACGCGGCGAGCGATGGTGAAGTCGGAGATGGGCTATTGCGCAGCCAGGGGGCTCTGGCGCGAGAGCTACCGCAACATGCTGACGGTCGGCCTGGCGCCCGGGGGCATCGCCAAGGTCTGGCTGATGGGCGGTTGTTTATCCGCCATCGACGTGGCGCGGGTGCAGGGCAGCGTGGTGAAGCTGGGCCCGGATGGAGGCCGGAGCGGTGGCCAATATGCTCTGCCTTTGGAGCCGGCTTCCAAGGCTTACATCGAGAAATACGGGGTGCCCTATGGCTCGTGGTAAGGCTGGAGGAGCCCCTCATGAATAGGTTCAGGCTGATGCTGGCAGCGGTACTGCTGCCCTGGCTGGCCGGCTGCGCCAACGGTGCCCACCGCCTGCCCTACGACTCCTGGCGGCTGGGCCTGGGCACTCCCAACTACATGGACGTGTGGATCGAGACTGCCGATGCGGTGGATGTGCGAGAGCGCGTCTTCCGCCGCGCCATGAGCGGGATCGGTTCGACCCAGCACCCCAAGGACATCGACAGCACGGACCCGCGCGGCTGGCCGGAGCAACCTGAAGTGGCCTAATGATTCTGGACACCCCGATAGGGCGTTAAGCTTCGCCCACAGAGGTGTTCATGAGCAGAAGATCATTCAGTTCGGATTTCAAACTAGAGGCCGCCCGCTTGGTGGTGGATCAAG
>NZ_QKRU01000187.1:0-798 GCF_003234055.1 Pseudomonas sp. 57B-090624 | reverse complement strand
CCCAGAAAAAGCTGGACGAACTGGGCATCAAGTGGCGCGGCCTGTCCGGCACGCTCCAGGACATCGCCGCCCGCAAGCTCGGCTTGGACGCGATGCGGGAAATCATCCCCGACGTCGAGGCCCGTACTGCCGTGCTGTCCCTGACCCAGGACATCGGCGCGCTGAATAGCGAAGTCGCGGCGATGCGTGGCGCCAGCGGGGCCATGGATGCGGCCTATGCCAAGATGTCCAACACCCCCCAGGCCGACCTAGACAGATTCAACTCAGCGGTTGGTGAGCTGAAGCTGAGCCTTGGAGAGACCGCTACAGCGTTTCTGCCGGTGGTGAATGGCCTTACTGGCGTTCTCCAGTCATTCAATGCCCTGCCACAGCCCGTCAAGTCGGGCATCGCAATGTTCGTCGCTTTTTCGGCTGGACTTGTAGCGCTACGCACTACGCTGGTATCCCTCGCTAACCCCCTGATGCTGCTACGCGGCCACCTTTCCCAGGCACCTGGCGCAGCCGGCGCGGCATCCGCCGGCCTGGAGAGTTTCGCCGGCACTGCGCGCAACCTGCTCCCGCAGGTCAACAACCTGGCCGACGCGTTTCGCCTGCTCAAGGGCACCCTAGCCCTGGGAGTGGTGAGCTGGTCGGCGGGCAACGTGGCCGAGCTGTGGGAGCTGCACAACCGCGCCATGCAGTTGCGCCAAGACCAGATTGACTACCGCAACTCTCTTAACGAGACCATCGCCACCACCGCGAAGTACGCCGACGCGGTGATCCTGCCGGCCAATGCACTGGCCCAACTGACCGAGGAAG
>NZ_QKRU01000186.1:0-862 GCF_003234055.1 Pseudomonas sp. 57B-090624 | reverse complement strand
GTGCTTTGTGCCTGGTCGATGGTTTCACCGTCGATGCTCAGCACCCACCGATCATGCAGCTCGGCCACCTGGGGACCAGGTCGGCCCGATAGGCCGGTCGAGAAACCCACCACACCGGCGGCGTTCATGGTCAGCTCACTGTCATACGCATAGCGCAGGGTCCGGCGGTCGCGCTCGATGCCGCCGACGCGCAGGATGTAGACGAGCTCTTCGGTCGTGCTCGATGTCACCCGGCCCCGGAATTGGAACGTGCCCTGCTGGATGGTGTACGCGCCGCCATTGGCCACACACACGCCGACACGCTCGGTGAACTGCTGCTCGAAGATGTGCGGGGTCAGCGCCGTGGCGCTGCCGTCCATGCTGAAGCCGGCCGACAGGTTGTACTCCAGGTCCAGGGTGACCGGCTGAGCCGCACCGTCTTCGTACCAGTAGCCCAGCACGACCCCAAACACCTTGGCACTGCGGGTACCAGTGGCAATGGAAACGGACGGCGTTTCAATGGATGGGATGCCGTTGGCGTCGAGGTACATTTCGCCGCCCTCGACGGTCTGGTGCAGCCAGTTGCATGCCTCATTCGACGGCACCCAGTCGTCGCGCCGAGGGAAGCGCCAGCCCCACACCCCGCTAAACACGGTCATGTCCTCGGTCGTCTCGGACCGCTCCGCTGCCTCGTACCCGCTGAGTCGATGAAGCGTGGCGCTGAAGGGCTCCGCTTGACCATCGCCCTGGATGACCAGCTCGGCAAACGGGCCATAGGGCATCACGCGTCGAAAGCGCTCATCGTTCAACGTCCAGCCCAGCACGGCCCGCGAGCCATCCTCGGCGATGTCCCAGACTTTCATGCCGCTGAATGGCGCATCGT
>NZ_QKRU01000185.1:0-876 GCF_003234055.1 Pseudomonas sp. 57B-090624 | reverse complement strand
AGGCTGAAGCCTTGGGTACGACCGATTTGAATGGTGGCGCGCTCTTCAACGCTGAGTTCGGTATAAGACATAGGGGCAGCACCGTACCGGAAAGGTCAGGTGTTGCACTCAGTTTTTGCCGCCGCCGCCTGTAACCCCGCAGGGTTATCGATAACGTCCAGCGGAACATTGCCGTTCAAATACTTGCAGGGACGGCCAAGCCACTCTTCGACCGGCTGCTGATTACCGAACACATTGATTGCGTGCTCAAGTACCTTCGCGTGGTGGAGGGCCATAGCACTCTGTTGGGAATTGAGGTGTGCTGGCTGTTTAATGCCTTGGCGCTTAATCTTCCTGCTGGACTTGCTCATGATGCGGCTCATGATCTTCTTTGTCGAATACAGGCCTGAAGGATAGCTCGTTACATGGAGTTTTTTGTAGCGCACCGAAATTGCATCGGAGTTCGGGTTCGTTTCTGATGCAGAGCGTGCGCGCCGGTTCAATGTGTCGGTGAGCTATATACGCAGGGCGTGGATAAAGATGGACAAGGACAGCTAGCAATCGACGCAGATCCGACATCTGATTGGATTGGCAGCCAAACTGACTGGCTGCCTGCCTCTTACCGGTTCATGCAAGCATGCCTGCGCCATGTCAGCGGCATATCGACCAAATTCGGGCGGCTCATGTTGTCTCCAGCGCTGCGCGCATCCATTTCGGCATTCTGCAGGCCACTATTTTGCTCAGGTCTTCGGGGCTGAGAGCTTTTTTGATTACAGGGCGGCGGCAAAAACTGAGTGCAACACCTGACCTTTCCGGTACGGTGCTGCCCCTATGTCTTATACCGAACTCAGCGTTGAAGAGCGCGCCACCATTCAAATCGGTCGTACCCAAGGCTTC
>NZ_QKRU01000184.1:0-971 GCF_003234055.1 Pseudomonas sp. 57B-090624 | reverse complement strand
AGCGCTTCGACTTCAAATGCCCCATCGAGGTGATGGGAGAGGTCATGCAAAATGCCATGGCGATGCGGCATGATGCTCCGGCTTCAATTCAATAACCGTGTTGCACTCAGCTCCTGCAACCGCCCAGCAACACACTCCGGCGTAGTACCGCCTTTGCCGAGATAAAACAAAGCGCTGATGGTCATCCCCACTTTGGTTCCTGCGCATTGCATCACCATCGGAGCAGCATGCACGAGCCTGATCTCGGCCTTCCCCACAAATATCGATCGGCTGGGGCCACTCGTGTATTAACGCGGCAATCAAATAGCACATCTCAAGCATTCACAAAAACCATTAAATTCAATAGCTTATGGATATAAAGATTGATCGCTACTTGCCCTGTTAAATTGCCGGGTTAATAGTAGATCGGAATGACCGGCATTTGTGTACTCAGCCCGAATCGCCTCACGGCATCAGTGCCGTGGATCTGCAGCTTCCAACGGTTCTGCCTGGCAATCAGATTCACCAAGTCCCAAGGCCCAGGACGATGAACCCGACCAGTGTACTGACTGTATTTCGGCCGCATGTAGATGCCACGATACACACGCTCAAGCTCGCCACGGCGAACAAGCTGGGCGACTGCCTTGGAGATGGCCGAGCTCGAACCAAGCCCTGCAAGGCACCTGATGCTGAAAGGCCTCCCCTTGCGCAGATGCTTCAGCCGCTGCGCGACGAGGTGAGACACCGGCGGTTCAAAATTTGGGCGGGGCATCGCTATCGAGTCGACTCCAGCGACGAGCAGAGCAGCGGCTGGTGGAGGGCGATTACCCGCCGTCGGTATTCATCTTCAAGCGCTTCGTTTACCAGGGCGGTTGCAGGAGCTGAGTGCAACACGGTTATTGAATTGAAGCCGGAGCATCATGCCGCATCGCCATGGCATTTTGCATGACCTCTCCCATCACCTCGATGGGGCATTTGAAGTCGAAGCGCTT
>NZ_QKRU01000183.1:0-1022 GCF_003234055.1 Pseudomonas sp. 57B-090624 | reverse complement strand
ATCCACCCTTGTATCTCGACTAATACCTCCACAGGGGTAATAGTCCCCGACTGATCATCGGGGGAGGGGCTGGAAGTCGTATCCACCCTTAGGCCGCGAGCCTGCAACGTAGATAGTGCTCCGCCCCTCCACACTCACTCGAAAAATCCGAACGGTATCCAGAGCCTCGAGCTCGCATCTACAAGGTTGGGTCGGGTGCAGTGATGATCGCGTTTGAACGGATCGGAAGGAGTACTCATGCCCAACGTCATCGGCATCGACATCGCCAAACACACCTTTGACCTCGCCACCCTGCAGCCCAACGGCAAGTACCGCACCAAGGCCAAGCTGGCCAACGACAAAGCGGGTTTCGCCGTCTTGCGCGACTGGCTGAACAAACACAGCGAACCCGGTGCCTGGGTCGTGATGGAGGCCACCGGCATCTACCATGAAGCCCTGGCCGAGTGGCTGCTGGAGCACGGCTATCGGGTCTGTGTCCTCAACCCGGCACAGATCGCTCACTACGCCCGAAGCCAGTTGCAACGGGTGAAGACCGACAAGGTCGACGCCAAGCTGATCGCCGAATACGGCGAGCGCCACCAGGACGAGCTGCGCCCCTGGCAACCCGAGCCCCCTGCCGTAAAGCGCTTGAAAGCCCTGGTACGGCGCCTGGAGGACCTGCGCGAAATCCAGCAGATGGAGCGCAACCGCCTGGAAGTGGCCGATACCAGCGTACAGGCCTCGATCCAGTCAGTGCTGGAACATGTCGGCCAGGAGATCAAAGAGACCCTCAAGACGATCGACGACCACATCGACAACGACCCGGATCTGTGCGGCAAGCGCGACCTGCTGACCACTATCGACGGGATCGCCGACAAGACCGCCGCCCTGCTCCTGGCGGAGCTAGGCGACCCGCTGCGCTTTGCCAGCAGCCGTGCCGTCACCGCCTTTGCCGGACTCAATCCGCGGCTGCAGGAATCCGGGAGTTACCGAGGGCAGACGCGCATCTCCAAGACGGGCTCATCGCGCCTGCGGGCCGGCCT
>NZ_QKRU01000182.1:0-1101 GCF_003234055.1 Pseudomonas sp. 57B-090624 | reverse complement strand
CCCCCGCCCCGGGTTGCTCCGGCCAACCACGCGGGTTGGTGCTGTCCAGGTTCTTTGGCCGCTGGGTAGAACCTATCCCGCTCATGGCACGGCGAAAGACGCGCGCTCGCACATCCACCACATCGGCGGTCTCGATCCACACGTCCATGTAGTTGGGGGTGCCCAGGCCGAGCCGCCAGGAGTCGTAGGGCAGCTCCGTTATGCGCAAATAGCAGCCGCCACTTGTCCCCATATCGACACGCAAGCAGGGGCCATCGATCTGCAACTCCATGCCCTCGAACAACTCCCCGAGTTCTATCTTGTTCGTCGGGAAAAGCATCACGTGGTGATCCGTTTGCTTCCAGGTGCCTTTGGCAGCACCGTCGGCACTCCCATAGAAAACGTTGGCTTCGAACGTTCCATCCACGCTGAGGCGGAGTTGCGACCCCATTTCCATAACACCACGCAGCACATAGTCACCCGCAAGCGGCGGGGTGCTTTCGCTGCCAGCAGCATTGGCGATACCGGAGAACGCTAAGAGCGCGATCCAGACAATTAGCTGTTTCATCACTTTTCCTTGTTTGAGCAGCTCCTACCAGGAGCCATAGGGGATTCCATATTTTTTGATATAGGCCTTGGATATCTCGGATAGAGGCCGATGCTTCCCACCCGATGTGCCGCCATAGGGCCCAAGCTTCACCACGGTGCCCTGCACCCGCGCCACGTCGATGGCGGATAAACAACCGCCCATCAGCCAGACCTTGGCAATGCCCCCGGGCGCCAGGCCGACCGTCAGCATGTTGCGATAACTCTCGCGCCAAAGCCCCCTGGCTGCGCAATAGCCCATCTCCGGCTTCACCATCGCTCGCTGCGTGGCCTCTGAAATCACGATATAGGCCTCGTAGGTCTGCGGCTCCACCAGCGACTGCCAGCGCACGTAGATCAGCCGGGGCACGTCCGCCCCACCCACCTGCTTGCCCTTTCCGGCACCGGGTTGTAGTGGTCAAGTGAATCTGGACACTGTTTTAGGTCTATCCAGCCAGCTCTTCACGCCGTGCTGGTGTCTGGTAGTCGTTGTGGCTGTGTGGCCGTTGATGGTTGTAGTAGTCGGTCAAGTAACGC
>NZ_QKRU01000181.1:0-1113 GCF_003234055.1 Pseudomonas sp. 57B-090624 | reverse complement strand
GGCGGTTGCAGGAGCTGAGTGCAACACGGTTATTGAATTGAAGCCGGAGCATCATGCCGCATCGCCATGGCATTTTGCATGACCTCTCCCATCACCTCGATGGGGCATTTGAAGTCGAAGCGCTTGCGCGGTCGCATGTTCAGTTGCAGCGCAATGGCGTCCAGCTCCTCCTGGCTATGTACCGACAGGTCTGTGCCCTTGGGCAAGTACTGGCGAATCAGGCCGTTGATGTTTTCGTTGCTGCCGCGCTGCCAGGGGCTATGCGGGTCGCAGAAGTAGATCGCCACGCCGGTTCTTTGGGTGATCTCGGCGTGTCGCGCCATCTCCCGGCCCTGGTCGTAAGTCATGCTCTTGCGCATCTCCAGCGGCATGCTATTGAGCGCGGCGCTGAAGCCTTCCAGCGCCGAAGTCGCCGTCGCGTCGTTCATCTTCACCAACATCAGGTAGCCACTGGTGCGTTCCACCAGCGTACCGACGGACGAGGCGTTGGCCTTACCCTTGATGAGGTCGCCTTCCCAATGCCCCGGCATCAGCCTGTCTTCAATCTCCGGCGGGCGCACATGAATACTGACCATTTCGGGGATCTGGCCGCGCCGATCCACGCCACCAGAGCGCGGCCGGCGCGTCGTCTTGCCTTGGCGCAGACAGATGATCAGCTCCTTACGCAGCTCACCCACTGGCAGGGCATAGATCGCGTTGTAGATCGTCTCGCGACAGACGTAGGCATCTCGCAGGTTGGGTATGTTCATGCTGCGCAGCTTGCCGGCAATCTGCTCGGGAGACAAACGCTCACGCAGCATATGGGTCACCAGTTCGAAGCGCTCGCTACCCGGCAACAGTTTTCGCATCGGTCGACAAACCTGGCGGCGGGTCTGCATTTGCTGCTGGGCCAGACGGGCCGAGTAGCCACCGCAAGCACCTCGGTTACGGCGCAGCTCACGGCTGATGGTCGAAGGGGATCGGTTGATCAAGCAGGCAATCCTGCGCAGGCTGAAGCCTTGGGTACGACCGATTTGAATGGTGGCGCGCTCTTCAACGCTGAGTTCGGTATAAGACATAGGGGCAGCACCGTACCGGAAAGGTCAGGTGTTGCACTCAGTTTTTGCCGCCGCC